>JAWOHJ010000243.1:0-13121 GCA_046485225.1 Lutibacter sp.
GCCACGTGCTGGCTGTCGCCGGCACACATGGCAAGACCACGACCACGGCGATGCTGAGCTGGATACTCGAGTCAGCCGGGCTACAGCCGGGCTTCCTCGTGGGCGGTGTTCCACTGAACTTCGGGTTGTCCGCGCGCCTGGGCCACCTGAGCACCACCCGCCCCGATGGCACGCGGCAGCCCTTTGTCATCGAGGCCGATGAATACGACACGGCGTTCTTCGACAAGCGCAGCAAGATCGTGGACTACCGGCCCCGCACCGCGATCCTGAACAACCTCGAACTCGACCACGCCGACATCTTCGAGAACCTCGAGGCCATCGAGAAGCAGTTCCATCAGCTGGTTCGCACGGTGCCGTCCAAGGGCCGGCTGATCGTGAACGCACGCGACGAAAACCTTCAGCGCGTGCTGGCCAAGGGCTGCTGGAGCGAGGTGCAACGCTTCGGCGCCCGCAAGGAGGAGCCCGGCATGCTTCGCGCCCGGGGCGAGCCCCACAGCTTCGACGTGCTCAGGGGCAGCCTGAAGGTCGGTCGCGTGGAGTGGGCGCTCCTGGGCGAGCACAACCAGCTCAATGCGCTGGCTGCCATCGGAGCGGCCGAGCATCTCGGCGTGACAGCCGACGCCACATCCAAAAAATTACCGAAATACATCAATTCGCCTTTGGAAGTGTTGACTCTTTTTGCCGTAATATAATAGCCGTAAACGGTTACCGTTTTCCCTATATGATGCTCCAAATCACCTGCAACCAATTGTTGATGAATGGGTTGTGTCAATAACTCAAACGGACTGCACAACGGAAAACCGAGGTATTGTATTTCATCAAACGCGTCTTCAAAATTGCTGCAACTGAGTTGTGGCGTGTTGTAAACAATTTTTTCCGATTTAAAAAGGGTGGAAACGCGTTCTTCCAAACACACTTTATTCACTTTCATATACGCTTCCCATAACAATTCACGTTTATTTCTCCCCGTAAACCGAAAAGCATTTATTTTAATTAAAATAGAAAGCTGTTCCAGCGAAATGGCAACACGTTCTATAAAATCGTCCAAATCTAAAAACAAACCATTTTCCGTCCGTTCATTTACAATCTTTGTGGCATTTTTCAATTCAAAACTTTCCAGCATCATAAAACCCAGATAAATGTGATTTCCTTCGATACAGTTTTGATAATAAGAATTGTTAATGGTTGGCGGATGAATCATTGCGCCGTTCATCCGTGCTTCGTGCACATAAAATTCCGGCTGGTAAAATCCGCCGAAATTATTGAGCGTCGCCACCAAATATTCCAGCGGATAATAGGCTTTTAAAAACAGACTTTGGTAGCTTTCAACCGCATAGGAAGCCGAATGGCCTTTGGCAAAAGCGTAGCCGGCAAAACTTTCAATTTGCCGCCAAATTTCTGAAGTCAGCTCGTCGCTGTGTCCTTGATTTTTGCAATTATCAAAAAACTGGTCCTTCACTTTTGAAAATTCTTCTCTCGACCTGAATTTTCCGCTCATGCCGCGCCGCAGCATATCCGCTTCACCCAAACTTAGTCCGCCAAAATAATGCGCCACTTTAATCACATCTTCCTGATAAACCATCACACCGTAAGTTTCCGGCATAATTTTAAGCAACATCGGATTTGCCTCTTTCCTGCGTTCCGGATATCTGTATCTTAAAATGTATTCCCGCATCATTCCCGATTTTGCCACTCCCGGCCGTATCACCGAACTTGCGGCCACCAATCCCAAATAGTTATCCACCTGCAATTTTTTCAGCAACATCCGCATCGCGGGAGATTCCACATAAAAACAACCAATGGCCTTCGCGTTTTTCAGCAGGTATTTAATTTTTGAATCTTCCTTAAACCGCTTGATGTCGTGAATGTCAATATCAGGGTCATTTGGCTGGTTGTATTTCACAATATCAACCGCTTCCCTTATTTTTCCCAAACCGCGCTGACTTAAAATATCAAATTTATACAGGCCAATATCTTCTGCCACAACCATATCAAACATGGTGGTTGAAAATCCTTTCGGAGGCAAATAAGTGGCTGTATAATAATCGATTGGCTTTTCAGAAATTAAAATTCCGCCGGGATGAATGCCCAAATAGTTTGGAAATCCGGCGATGTATTTACTGTAAATTAACACCAATTTCGACAAATCATCCAATTCATTTGGGTTGAAATTGCCTATAGAAAGTTTGTCTATTTCTTCTTTCGGAAGCCCAAAAACTTTCCCCAATTCCCGAACGGAAGCTTTGTATTTAAAAGTGTTGTAAACGGCGATCAACGAGGTGTTTTTAAACCTTTTGAAAATAAAATTCATCACGTCATCGCGGTCGCGCCAGGAAAAATCCAAATCGAAATCGGGCGGATTTATCCGGTGCAAATTGATAAAACGTTCAAAATACAAATCAAGTTCAATGGGATCAACGTCAGTAATTCTCAGCAAATATGCCACAATGCTGTTGGCGCCGCTTCCCCTGCCAACATAATAATATTTTTTGCTTCGGGCATATTTTAATATTTTCCAATTGATTAAAAAGTAGGAAACAAATTGCTTTTCCTGAATCATTTTAAGCTCTTTTTCCAATCGCGCAAAAACGCGTTTCCCCAATTTTTTATACCGATAATTTAAGCCGTCATAAGCCAGTTTTCGCAGCAGTTTAAAGTCAAGCTCCTCATTATTACTGTAGGTTTTCTGATTCTTGGGCGCATTTTTTGAAAAATCAAAACTGATGTGACAATTGTCCAAAATACGCTGCGTATTTTCAATAATTTGAGGGTATTCTTCAAAAACAGCTTTCAACGCTTTTTCAGAAATCATTATATCTGATGCTTCTCCCTGCTCCGATTTCGGCAATTTGCTCAGCAAAACATTGTTGTCAATGGCGCGCAACAATCGGTGCGTATTAAATCCTTTTTTATTTTGGAATGAAACTGTTTTCAACACCACCAATTTCTCCTGATGCAATCGCCATGCTGAAAACTTCAGCTGATTTAAATCGGAAGGTTTTACGCCCATAAACTCATTTTCTTCAAGCTCCATAACCGTATTTTGAAACGAATAAATCACAAACGTATCCGGAATTTGTTTTGCGCGTTTCGGAATCGTTATTTTATCCAAATGCAAAAATTCCGACAAGTAGCTGTTCATTTGCCGCAAGGCTTCATTATTTTTTGCCAGCATCACAAATTGTTGTTGCGCGCCATTTCTGAAATCGACGCCCAAAACAGGTTTTATATTGTATTTTGGAGCCAAACGCACAAAATCCAGGTTGGCAGAAGTACTGTTGATATCCGTCAGTGCCATTGCCGTAATATTGTGCTGAAACGCCAGCTGCAACAAGGCTTCCGGTGCAATTGTACCGTATTTTAAACTATAATATGAATGGGTGTTCAAATACATTTATTCAGAAAAAATTAGGAAGTAAACTTTTTTTTGCTAAATTAGCTCAAAATATTAGCAATTCTTGCTCATAAATTTAGCATTATGAATTATTTGTCACAAAATATCAAACACATGAGAACTTTAAAAGGTTTGACGCAAGAACAATTTGCGGAAGATTTAAAAGTTTCCAGATCCAGAATAAGTTCTTATGAAGAAAACAGGGCCATTCCTCCTGTGGAATTTTTAATCGACTTGTCCGATTATTTTAAAATTCCTATCGATATTTTAATCAAAAATGATTTGTCGGGTGCAAAAGATGTTTCGTTTATTGAAATTGGAAACAGAAGGGTTTTATTTCCAATTACGGTTGATGGCGCCAATGAAGATTTGATAGAAATTATTCCTGTGGAAGCTTCCGCAGGTTATTTAAGAGGCTACGCCGATCCGGAATATATTGAGCATTTGGAGAAAATAAAACTGCCGTTTTTGCCTACAGGAACGCACCGGGCATTTCCCATCAAAGGAGATTCTATGCTGCCGGTGAAAAGCGGTTCTTATATTGTTGCGCGCTTTGTTGAAGAAATTGGCAATCTAAAAGACGGTAAAACGTATATTGTACTCACCTTAAATGATGGCATTGTTTACAAGCGGGTTTTTAATAAAATTGAAGAGCACAATATGTTGTTGCTGGTTTCCGATAATAAAAAATACGATTCTTATTATGTGCCTGTTGATGAAATCTTGGAATTGTGGGAATTTACCTGCAGTATCAATACGCAGGAATATGAAGAGCACGAATTAAAAATAAGCAGCATTGCCGTTATGCTAAATCAGTTGGGAATTGAGTTAAAGGCACTGGAAAAATCGATCAAATAAATGTATACAATCATTGATATAGAAACCACCGGACACAGTTCCAAAATAACAGAAATTTCCATTTTTGTGTATGATGGCGAAAAAGTAATTGACGAGTTTTCGACACTCGTAAATCCGGAATGCAGCATCCCTCCTTTTATCACCAATTTAACGGGAATCACCAATGCGATGGTGAGTAACGCGCCAAAATTTTATGAAATTGCCAAAAAAGTGGCAGAAATTACAAAAGATACCATTTTTGTGGCGCACAACGTAAACTTCGATTACAACATCATACAAAGGGAATTTAAAGATTTGGGATTTGAATTTAAACGAAAAAAACTGTGCACAGTACGGTTATCGCGAAAGTTAATTCCTAATTTAAGGTCGTACAGCCTGGGTGCACTTTGCGTTTCGCAAAATATTGTGATTAAAGACCGGCACCGGGCAAAAGGAGATGCGGAAGCCACAGTGATTTTATTCGAAAAATTATTGCGGTTAGACACCGAAAATGTGTTCAATTCTTTTTTAAATCCGCGTTCAAAACAATCGACCTTGCCGCCTTTGTTGCCGAAAAAAACGGTGGATGAACTTTCGGAAAATTCGGGTGTTTATTATTTCAAAAATGAGAAAAACGAAGTTATTTATGTTGGAAAAGCCAAAAATATAAAACAACGCGTGCTGAGCCATTTTTACGACAAAGCAAAAAAAGAAATTACGATGTGCCTGGAAACAAGCCATGTTTCATGTGTTGAAACCGGCAGTGAATTGCTGGCCTTGCTGTTGGAATCTTCTGAAATAAAAAGCATCTATCCCAAATACAACCGGGCACAAAGAAGGGCTCAGGAAAGCGTCGGATTGTTTGCTTACGAAGACAGAGACGGCATTATTCATTTGGCTTACAACCGATTAAAGTTGATTACATCTCCTTTGATGAAGTTCTCAAACATTACAGAATGCCGGATTTTTCTGGAGAAATTATGCGAAGATTTTGAACTCTGTCCAAAATATTGCCATCTGCAAACCAATGTTTCCACTTGTTTTCATTACCAGATAAAAAAATGTAAAGGTGTTTGTAAAGAAGAAGAATCTGTTGAATTGTACAATTTAAGAGTGCAAGAAGCTATTAATTCTCTGAAATTTAAAGCTGAAAACTTTATCATTAAAGAAACCGGCAGAACCAGCAGTGAATATGCTTATGTTTTGGTTTTAAACGGCATTTACAAAGGATTTGGGTACGCCAGCAAAAAACAAAAAATAACGTCCGCTGAAGATTATTTTGGAATGCTAAGCGCACAAAAAGAGAATAATGATGTTCGACGAATTTTAAATTCTTATGTGAACAGAAATAGTGCAAGTATTGTTGCGTTAGATTACGTTAGCACGCCTTTCGAACTTAACTTTTCCTAAATTTAATTTGTCGTTTTCTGCTTAAAATGGAAAAAAATTTGCGGTAGTTAAAAGCTTTATTCAACCATTAATTACCGCAAAAAATTTACTTTATATTATTCCTAAAAATTATCTCGAGTAATTTGGAGATTCTTTTGTGATGGTTACATTGTGCGGGTGGCTTTCGCGCATTCCGGCAGCCGTAATTTTAACAAACTTTGCCCCTTTTTGGGCTTCAATATCTTTTGCACCACAATAGCCCATTCCGGCACGTAAACCGCCAATAAACTGAATCATTGTTTCATTTAATTCCCCTTTGTATGGCACTCTTCCCACAATTCCTTCAGGAACTAATTTTTTAATATCATCTTCAACATCCTGAAAATAACGATCTTTTGACCCGTGTTCCATCGCTTCAATGGAACCCATTCCGCGGTACGATTTAAATTTTCGTCCTTCATAAATAATGGTTTCGCCCGGAGATTCTTTTGTGCCTGCCAATAAGGAACCCAACATCACACAATCGGCTCCTGCAGCAATTGCTTTGGGAATATCTCCCGTATAACGAATACCGCCATCGGCAATTACGGGAACTCCTGAGCCTTTTATGGCATTCGCCACTTCAATAATGGCCGAAAGTTGCGGAAAACCAACACCTGCAATAATGCGGGTTGTGCAAATGGAACCAGGTCCGATACCAACTTTTACGGCATCGGCGCCGGCTTCAACCAAATATTTTGCTGCTTCACCTGTTGCAATATTACCCACCACAACATCAATAGTGGGAAAAGAATTCTTAATTTGTTTCAAAACAGTCACCACGCCTTTTGTATGTCCGTGGGCCGTATCAATAATTAACGCATCAACGCCTGCAGTTATTAAAGCCGAAGCTCTTTCAAGCGCATCAGCGGTAACACCAATTGCCGCCGCAACGCGCAAACGACCATACTGGTCTTTATTGGCATGCGGATTTTCCAGCACTTTAATAATATCTCTGTACGTTATCAACCCGACCAATTTATAATCGGCATCAACAACCGGCAGTTTTTCAATTTTATTTTCCTGAAGAATTAGCTCTGCCTGTTTTAAGGAAGTTCCTGCAGCCACGGTAATCAGGTTTTTAGAAGTCATCACTTCATGAATTTTTCGCTTGTTGTCACCTTCAAAACGCAAATCCCTATTGGTAATAATCCCAATTAATTTTCCATCTTGATCAATAACGGGAATTCCTCCAATGCCATATTCTTTCATCAAGCTTTTGGCAACAAAAACGGTTTCATCTTTGGTGATGGTAATGGGTTGTAAAATCATACCCGATTCTGACCGTTTCACTTTTTTGACTTCTGCAGCCTGTTTTTCAATGGACATATTTTTGTGCAACACGCCAATTCCGCCTTCACGAGCCATGGCAATTGCCATATTCGATTCGGTAACGGTATCCATCGCTGCGGAAACGATTGGAACATTTAATGTGATGTTTTTTGTGAATTTTGTCTGTGTACTTACTTCGCGTGGCAAAACTTCTGAAAATGCCGGAACCAATAGTACGTCATCGTAGGTTAAACCTTCACCCACGAATTTTGAAGAATCTGAAATCATAGTGCAATCAACTTATAAATTAATTGCGTGCAAATTTAGACTATTTAAATTAAAAAGTGCTATTTATGGCTTTTTTGAAAAATAAAATTTGATATCCTATTGCTAATGTGGCCGAAACAAAACTGAAAGTCATCAATATTCCTGAAAATATAACCACATATTTAAACCAGGTGATACCACTCCAAAGCAAATATATTCCGCCAAAAGTTAAAATGACAGAGAAAAAAGGCTCTATCATTAAAAAATACTTAAACTTTTTATTGATGGATGTTGTGGCGAGAATTAAGGAAAGTAAAAAGAAAATGACCGACATAGAAAGAATGTGATTGTGAACAATGGTAAGTATTTCTCCTTCACTTTTTTTGAATTTCATGATTTCAGCGTCTTCATCATTTTCATTTCCCAAGTAATGAGTTTCAATATCTGATGTATTCATGGAAGTTGTATTGTTTACAAAACTCAGTCCACCATAAAACCCAACACTAAGTACGATAATGAATACTAAAATAAGTGATTTTAGTTCTTTAGGAAATTGATGTATGAGTCCGTGAATTTGCATTATAGTTGTTTTTTAAGGTGTAATATTGTGACTGTTTTCAGCAGTTTATTTACTTCATTGGTCATCGATTTTGCTGAAATTGTTGCTCCGGAAATTGCTGCAATATCCTTTTGATAGGTTAAATTTTCAGTGGTTTTTTTTCCATTAAACTGATTCAGCCATCGTTTACTTCCTACTTCTGAACCATGATCTTCCCTGTAAACCAAAACTTTCACTTTTGAAACGATTAAGTCTTTGTCAAAAATAACCATAAAATCGAAATAATCAGCTTTTCCAAATGCTTGTCCTAAATAATAATAGCCAGTAATTTTTTCTTCATTCTTTATTTTAAAGAAATTGGTATCGTCAATTTTTATCGGAAGTGTTTCATTTACTCCCGAAGAAACAGAAACTGGCTGCTTGGAATATTTTTCCAAATTAAATGCCGTTTTTATTTCTTTTTCTACTAAAGCTTCTATCTTTTTATTTGTTGTAAAACTTGAAACTAAAAGCACTACGATTGTTAAAAAGGCTATTTTTTTCATTTTATAATGTGATTAATAATCATTAAACGAGACCACCTTAAACAAACAAATTTAAGGCAGCCTCATTATAATTTATTTTTTAGAATGAAACAGCAACACCTGCATTAAATACTTTTGAGGTATCGCTTCCAGCAACTGCATTGTTCATTAATTGATAATCAATTTTAAAAGCAGCGCCGTTCGCAACTTTATAATTCAATCCGAAAATGATTTCATCTCTGTCAAAAGCATTATTAGACGCTAAAATTCCTGCAGTTTCTGCGTGGGTATTGTGTTTTTCGTAACGTAAAAACGGTGTGAGTTTTTCAACGCCCTTTAAATCGAAACTATAAGCCACTTCACCGTAATAACCGTACATTTTAGAACCCAAATCTTTTCCTGTTAGCAGATTGAAATTTTCCGTATCGGTTAAATTTGTATGAATGTACTGACCTCTTAACTCCAAATTATTGAATTTATAACGTGCATCCAGCCCTATCATTGCAATACCTACTGTTGATGCTTCAATAGAAGAATTGTCCGTTTGGGTTTTTCCAAAATAACCAGACAAACCTAATCTAAGTCCGGTAATTCCGTAATAATCCACTTTGGTTGATAAATTTGGTGAGTTAATTATCGATTCTGCACCTTTTTGACGGCCTTTTCTTAATCCGTCCGTTCCGCGCAAAATTCCTGCACCGGCAGCATACGATTTAAATCCGTTGAATAAATACGCTTGGTATTTTAGCGATGCGTTGTCAATTTTTCCGGAAAATCCAACACCTATTTCTCTCCAGGTTGTTGGAACAATATAGGCGTCAACATTCGGACGTTCAACGCCATAATAGGTTGTAGGCTCATGATATTCGTTTATAATTCCCATTGGTACCAACATTAAACCGGCTAAAACATTAAAATTCTCATTTGCTTTATATTTTAAATAGGCCTGTTCAACATAAAGTTCCGAAACATGTTCATATTCAATTTCCGACATAAAACTTACTTTCTCGTTAAACTTGTAACCTAAAAACATGACCAAACGGTGAACATCTAATTTTCCCGGTTCTGAACCATCAGGTTCGTTATAATCTATTTGGACATAACCCCCTATTGATACGCCTTCTGAAATTTTTGTTCCCAAATTTTGGGTATTATCCTCTGAATTTTCTTGCGCGAATCCTATGAAACCAATTAATAATGCTGTGAGTAATCTTATATTTTTCATTTTTTTGATTTGAATTAAACTATTTTTATTTAGACTCATTATAAATAATAGTACAAAAATATATAAGATCAAAGAAATAAAAAAACTTTATTTAGAATAAATATAAATAAGATGACTTATATCATATTTTCTGAAAACCTAAAAATTTATTTGATTGTAATTGAGGTAATTAACTGTTAGCCAAAAATCTTTAATGCTTCATTATAAGCGCTCTCAAAACTCATCGCATTGATATTTGTGGAAGCTTTTTGCTGGTTGAAATAAGAAACTAGTTTTTCAGTTGGCATATTTCCTGTGAGATCGTCCTTCGCCATCGGGCATCCGCCATAGCCCATGATGGCACCGTCAAATCGGTTGCATCCTGCTTTATAAGCCGCATCCACTTTTTCGAACCAGGAAGTTGGTGTTGTATGAAGGTGCGCTCCAAACTCAATTGTTGGATAGGCCGGAATTAAATTGGAAAAAAGATAATCGATAATTTCTGGTGTTGAACTTCCGACAGTATCGGACAAGGACAGAATTTTTACGCCCATTTTTGACAATTTATCCGTCCAGTTTGAGACAATTTCCACATTCCAGGGATCTCCGTACGGATTTCCAAAACCCATCGATAAATAGGCAACAACTTCTTTATTGGTTTTGGCGGCGATGCTTAAAATTTCATTCAAAATTTCAATGGATTCCGCAATCGTTTTACCGGTATTTCGCATTTGAAAATTTTCTGAAATTGAAAAAGGATAACCCAAATAAGTGATTTCTTCAAATTGTGAAGCCTCCTCTGCCCCGCGAATATTGGCCACAATTGCCAATAATTTACTTTGGGTTTTACTCAAATCAAGTTTTGAAAGCACTTCCACGGTATCTCGCATTTGGGGAATCGCTTTTGGTGAAACAAAACTGCCAAAATCAATGGTGTCAAAACCAACCCGCAACAATGCATTTATATATTGCGCCTTGGCTTCAGTAGAAATAAAATGAGATTTTATGCCTTGCATGGCATCTCGAGGACATTCTATGATTTTTACTTTTTTCATTGGGATTTCAAATATACAAAACCAATTAAGAAAAAAGAATAAAAATGGCAATCCCAACAAAAACTAAAATTTTAAACCATTTTATTTTTGAATTAAAGGTTGGATGCGTTTTTAAGTAGGATGCAAAATTGCCGGACAATAGTGAAACCAATGAAAAAATAATCAATGCCTGAAGCATAAACAATCCGCCCAAAACATAAAATTGAACGACAGTACTTTGCGTTGAACTGTATAAAAATCCGGGGAAAAATGCCAAAAAGAAAATGGAGACCTTAGGATTTAAAACATTCATAATAAATCCTTGTTTGAACAATTTTACCAAACTTTTTCTGTCGGCTTTCTCATTCAGCACCAATTCTTCATCCGAATTAAATGTTAAATACGCCAAGTACAATAAATAAATTGCGCCAAACAATTTGATGGCGAAAAATATATTTTCCGACTGTTTTAGCAATGCTGAAACGCCAAAAGCAACCAATGTGGTATGAATAATAATTCCTGAAACCAGTCCAAGCGAAGTGGCAATCCCGTATTTCTTACCATTGGTCATGCTTTGTACCAACACATAAATAATGTCGGGTCCCGGCATAATGGTTAGCAGCATGGATGCACCAATAAACGACAATAGAATCTCGTAATTCATTTAAAATATTTAACGATTTCAAAGTTATCATTTTTCACCAAACAAAAAAACTTGTTTTGGTATCTTAAAATAGTCAAGCCAACTATTAAAAATGCCAAAACAAGTTCTAAACTAAACTATTTCAAGGATTAAAATTTGAAATTCATTCCCACTTTAAAGTTTCTGCCTTTGGTGGTGTAACCTATCGTTTCCACATAACTTTCATTAAAAATATTGTTCACCTGAAAAATCAATGAAAGTCGGTCTTTTATCAAATAGTGGCTCGCAAATAAATCTACCAAACTGTAGGCCTTTAAATTGATATTATCTCCGGTTCCCCATTGGTCAAAATAGGTCCTTTTTGAAATATTTTTAAAACGCAGCGATAAATACGTGTTTTTAATGCTGTTGGTTTCAATTAATGCGGTGATTTTATGTTTTGGAATGTAATCGGTATCAGAATTTTTATAGATAAAAGCATGACCCAATTTAATTGTAGCATCTTTAAGAAGATCAAATTTAATTTGAGTTTCAACACCTCTTGCATATAATTTATCATCAGCATTTGAATAAGTCACAAAATCTGGTAAAATAATGGCATTTTCTTCTTCTCTGTAAAAGAAAACCGAATTAATTTCAACCTTGTTTTTTAAGGAATAAATAAATCCGAATTCCATACTTTTATCTTCTTCTGGCTTTAAATCCACATTTCCATATTGAGAAAATAACTGATACGTGCTTGGCGCAATAAATGCAGTACTTAACGAGGAAAATAACCTGAATTCTTTTGAAAAATTATAGGAAGGATTCACGTTATAAACCCAATAATTTCCATATTCACTGTGATTGTTAAGCCGTGCTCCCGCATTAATATTGAATCCTGATAACGCATTGTAAACAACTGTAAAATAAGGATCTATGGTGTGGTAATTTGCCAATCCTTCATCTATATTTCCATACGGGCTGTTTGTTTCGTTGCTTTGTTTCTGGTAATTTACGCCGGTAATCAGCTGAAATTTATCAGAAAATTTATAATTATTGATCACATCGGCCAAATAGGTTTTACCCGTATATTCAAAATGGTCGGTAGCATTGGTCCAACTGTTAAAAATATTCAGCATTCTGTCATTTTTATTATAAGATACGCTTGCCGACAAAATTCCTTTCTCGTAATTAAAGTTCGAAGAAAAACCAAATCGAAGTTGTTCATTTTCGCCGTTGTTAATATCAGAATCCGAAAATGCCCCACCGTCAAAATCATAAATATCTTTATCGTAATTGCTAAACAACTGAATATTAATTTTCTCGTTAAATTTATAGCCTAAACGCACAAAAGTATTTGTTGCCTTAAACTGGTCGCTCTCAAATTTTGTAGCGCTTTTTTCATCGCTGGCATCAGACAAACCATCAACATTTGAAAAATTAGCGGCCGCCAAATAACTAAATTTATTTAAAATGCCGTTAACCGTAATATTTTGGTTGACGTCGTTAAAATCCAATTTTGAATCACTTTGCGAATTGTTGGTTCCTGCAGAAATTTCATAATTCATTGAAATTGGTTTGTCAACAGGTTGTTTCAGCTTAATGTTGATAACTCCGGTAGCTGCGCCAGATCCATACAACGTACTTGCTGCGCCGTTCATCACTTCAATGGATTCGATTTGGTTCAACGAAAGCAAACGCAAATCGAACGTGGTGTTTACACCCGACGGATCGCTTACCGAAATACCGTCAACAAGTACAATCACATGGCGATCGCGCCCTCCACGAATATAAATACTCTTGTCTTTTCCGGCGGAACTGTTGCTGCCGTTAATACTGATTCCCGCGATATTGTCCAAAATATCGGCCACGGATTTTCCCTTCAGATTTTCAATCTCTTCAGGCGTAATTTGGTAAATTATTTTACCTACGTGTTCCTTTTTGATGGCAAATTTTGTTGCGGTAACCACAACTTCG
>JAWOHJ010000196.1:0-9740 GCA_046485225.1 Lutibacter sp.
GCGTTTATTTTATGACCGAACAAAACCTTATACAAAGTCCGTAAAATATTTCAACAATTATATTCCGACAAAAGAAATACAGCTTCCTGAAGCCTATATTTTAAAACAAGGCTGGTGGAAAGTTTTAGAACGATTAAAAGACAACAATATCGAATTTACCGTATTTAAAAATGACACTGCAATAATTGTTGAAGAACAACACATTAAAGGATATAAAACAAGCTCAAAACCCTATGAAGGACATTATATCCATTCAAAAACGGAAGTTTCTTCAATAACAAAAAAAGTATTGTTTCAAAAAGGAGATATTTATATTCCCACACAACAGAACGGAGTTCGCTATATTGTAGAAACCTTAGAGGCTGAAGCAACGGATTCTTTCTTTAACTGGAATTTTTTCGATACCGTTTTGGAACAAAAAGAACACTTTTCATCTTATGTTTTTGAAGATATTGCTGAAAAGTTGCTGCTGGAAAATCCAACTTTGAGAGATTTGCTGAATCAGAAAATAATCTCAGATAAAGATTTTGCTGAAAGTCCCGAAGCGCAGTTGGATTTTATCTACAAAAATTCTGTTTATTATGAATCGGCACACTTAAAACTGCCCGTTTATAAGGTTTTTTAAGTGCTCCTTTTGTTGATTAAAAATAGCCAAATTAATATTTTTTTATGAAAAGCGCCACATAACTTAAGGCACTTTAGGCACCCCAAACTTAAGGCACTAAATAGAAAAAATTTATTATTGAACTGAATGACAATTATCACTCAGGCCAATCAATAGTGTCATCATCAATAAAAAAAGGTGTCCACTGAATTTCATCCAAAACGCCGTCATTGATCCAAAAATTGATTGATTTTTCTTCAATTTCAATCACTTTTTGGTCTTCAGTATCGTCTTCCGAGCAATCTTCAAGGCTCCATTCCCCCAAATCCATTTCATCCAGTTCTTTGATCAAACCTTCTTGAAAAAGACCAATCAGACTTTTTCCTTCCAATTCATAAAATTCATCATTTACGGAAATCATAATTAACCGCCAATCTTCTTCTTCATCAAAACTAAGCGATAACAACAATTCGTCATATTGCCATGATTCCGTTAAATCTTTTTTAGAATCAGAATGCGAATATTTGTCGATAAATGATGGTTTTCCCAACATTAATTCAACTTCTTTTCTGGTCATTCCAAATTTTAGGTTTCCCAATCCGTAACCTAGTTTTATTTCTTTGAGTGCTTTTTTCATCATTTTATATGTTTTAAAAATACGAACAAATCTAATGGCTTAATTTCTTTATTTACTGCCAAATCCAGTTTAAAAGCCATTAAATAATTTATATGCCAAATTTCGAAAAAAATATCCGATTAATTTATTTTTTTGCAAATCATTAAAAACACGGGATATTTTCTTACTTTTTTATCAAACTCTTTTTCAATCTCCAATGGTATTTCATTGTAGGCAACTTTAAATCCGTGATTGGATAAAACAGCACTTAACTTTCCCATGTCAAATCCATGATGTCCATCAAAACCAGGCACATTGGTATGAAACGAGCCGTCTTCTTGCACCAAATCGGCAATGCACAAATAACCGCCGGTTTTCAGCATTGCATTAAATATCGCTAAAATCTTATCAACTTCAAGTATGTGGTGAAGTGTCATCAACGTATAAATTACATCAAATTCATTTTCCTTTACCGCAAACCCATCTTCTAACAAATCCACAAGAAGTGGTTTAAAATTATTGATATTTTCATCAGCAATTTTTTGCTGCAAAACTTTTATCATCCCTTCAGAAGTATCGGCGAGTGTAATTGTTTTGAAAGAATCCTTTAACTGATAGCTCAGCAATCCTGTTCCGCAGCCAAACTCAAAAGCATTCATAGTTTTATTTGGCTGAATAAAATCAGTCATTTCTTTTGCGATAATTATGGCTCTTTCTGTCTTTTTAGGATCATTGTCCCATTCTTTGGCCTGTTGATCGAAATGTTTCATTATTTATTTTATTTTCTAAACAAATATAACGGTTAATCATTGGTGTATTACCCAAAATCATCATAAATGATTGGTAACATCAATTACATATTATCATTTAAGCAACCAATGTCATTATAAACAAAGTCCTGAAAAATTTCAAAATCAATCTCATTTTAACAGTCGCAGTGACCGCAAAAATTAGTATTTTGCGGCTTCAAAAAATTTTGATAGATGAAAGTATGCATTGCCGAAAAGCCTAGTGTTGCGCGTGAAATTGCTGCCGTTTTAGGTGCAAACACAAAACACGACGGATATTTTGAAGGAAATGGGTACGCGGTGACTTTCACTTTCGGACATTTATGCACTTTGTTTGAGCCCAACGATTATAAACCGCATTGGAAAAGCTGGAATTTGAACAATTTGCCTATGCTTCCGGAAAAGTTTGAAACCAAGGTGGTGGACAATATCGGCATCAAAAAACAATTCAACATTGTTAAAAGTCTGTTCGACAAAGCCAGTGTCATAATCAATTGCGGGGATGCCGGACAAGAAGGGGAATTAATTCAGCGCTGGGTCATTCAGCAGGCAAATTACAAAGGTGAAGTCAAACGTTTGTGGATTTCCTCTTTAACTACGGAAGCCATCAAAGAAGGATTTGATAATTTGAAACCTTCGGAAAACTACGATAATTTATATTACGCAGGCTATTCAAGAGCCATTGGCGACTGGCTTTTGGGAATGAACGCCACCAGATTATACACCTTAAAACACGGTGGAAACAAACAGGTTTTATCCGTTGGCAGAGTGCAAACGCCCACATTGGCGATGGTGGTGAATCGGTTTAAGGAAATAGAAAATTTTGTGCCGCAACCCTATTGGGAACTGCAAACGCTTTATAGGGAAACGCTTTTTAATTGTGAAGAAGGACGATTTCAAAAAAAGGAAGATGGCGAATTGCTCGCCAATAAAGTAAAAGAAAGCGATTTTGAAATTGTTTCCGTCACCAAGAAAAAAGGGAAAGAAAACGCACCCAAATTATTTGATTTAACCGGATTGCAGGTTTATTGCAACAATAAATTTGATTTTTCTGCTGATGAAACCCTTAAAATCGTCCAAAAATTATACGAACAAAAAGTTGTGACCTATCCAAGGGTTGATACCACATTTTTACCCGACGACGTATATCCGAAAGTTCCAGGAATTTTAAAAAACCTCACCGCTTACCAAAGCCTTACTTCGCCTTTATTGGGAAAAAAAATAAAGAAATCGCCTTTGGTTTTTAACAGCAAAAAGGTAACCGATCACCACGCCATCATCCCAACCGGCGTTCAAAATACTTTGCCTTACAGCCAGCAGCAGGTTTACGATATCATCACCCGACGCTTTATTGCTGTTTTTTATGATGATTGCATTGTTTCGAACACTGCCGTTATCGGCAAAGCTGCTGAAGTCACTTTTAGAACCACTGGAAAGGAAATTTTGGAAAAAGGCTGGCGCATTGTTTTCGATACTTCGGCTCCGCTCAGTGGCACTGCTGAAAAATTGGAAACCGACATCCTGCCAAATTTCATAAAAGGAGAAAAAGGGCCGCATGAACCTTCTTTTTTAGAGAAAGCAACAAAACCGCCCAACTTGTTTTCTGAAGCCACCTTGCTTCGCGCCATGGAAACCGCCGGAAAGCAAATTGATGACGATGAACTGCGCGAATTGATGAAAGAAAACGGAATTGGGAGGCCTTCAACCCGCGCGAATATTATCGAAACACTTTTTAAACGACAATACATCATTCGGAATAAAAAGCAGATTCTGCCCACCCAAACGGGCATCCAACTCATCGATATCATCCAAAGTGAGCTGTTAAAATCGGCAGAATTAACGGGACAATGGGAAAAACAACTCAAGGAAATTGAAAAAGGAAATTACAACGCCGGAACTTTCATAAAAAATATGAAAAAAATGGTAGACCATTTGGTTTACGAAGTTCGTTCCGAAACAGTAACGGCAAATATTTACCATCATGAAGTTGCCAAACAGGTTCCTAAAAAAAGTACGGCAGTTTCCACCGGCATCGCCTCAGAAAAATGTCCGAAATGCAAAAAAGGAAACATTCTCAAAGGAAAAAATGCCTACGGATGCAGCGAATACAACAACGGTTGTGATTTCAGATTGCCTTTTAGTTTTCTCGACAAAAAAATATCGGAAAATCAATACATCCGCCTGTTGCAAAAAAAATGCACCGTCAATTTAAAAGGCTTTAAAAACGAAAATGGCGAAACCGAGGGTTTGATTCGTTTTGATGATCAATTTAATTTGGTGCTGGAAGAAAAGAAAACTACAAAAAAAACCACTTCGAATGAAGTTCCCGACAAAATTATTTGTCCAAAATGCCACAAAGGAACTATTTTAAAAGGAAAAACCGCTTACGGTTGCAGCGACTATAAAAATGGCTGCGATTTCCGTTTCAGCTTTGAAGATATTAGAAATAAAGCAGCAGGACAGCCCCTTTCCGCAGCATTGGTTTACGCGATTATACATGGAAAATCCTAACGAAAATCAACAACATCGGCATTTTATTATTTACAAGCCTTTTGGTTATTTGAGTCAGTTTGCGAACAATGACATCAGTAAACACAAAAAAAGATTGTTGGGTGAATTTTATCCGTTTCCCGAAAAACTCATGGCCATCGGCCGATTGGATGAAAAGTCGGAAGGCTTATTATTGCTCACCACCGATGGAAATATGAGTGAATTGGTAAGAAGCAGCCATGTTGAAAAAGAATATTTTGCCGAAGTTGACGGTGACATCACTCCTGAAGCCATAAAGTTGCTAAAAAATGGCGTGGAAATTGGTTTTGGCGGCATTAAATACAATACAAAACCTAGCCATGTTTTTAAATTAAGTGAAATTCCCAAGCTGCCAGAAAGAGGCAAAAAAATAAGGGACAATCGACATGGCCCAACAAATTGGGTTTCCATCACTTTAACGGAAGGAAAATTCAGGCAAGTTCGAAAAATGACTGCCGCAGTGGGTTTTCCAACCTTGCGATTGGTTCGTGTTCGTGTTGGGAATCTTTGTATAGATGATATGAAAGCCGGTGATGTGATGGAAATCCAAAATTTTGATTTTTGATTTACGATTTACGATTATAACATTCTCGACTGGATCGATGTGACTAGATTGTCTAAAAATATTGATTTTATAATTTTCAAACTTTTGGCGCATTTTTGGTCTGTTTTCTCTTCTCTATATTCTTTTTTCCTTTCAACTTTTCATCTTTAAAAAAAATCATTACCTTGTAAATCTCAAATAAAAACTAACTACCAAGATGATTACACTTCAAATAAACGGAGAAAAACACCAAATTGATGTTGCTCCCGAAATGCCTTTGCTATGGGCTATTAGAGATATTGTAGGACTAACGGGCACAAAATATGGCTGCGGAATTGGCGTATGTGGTTCTTGTAAAGTCTTGCTGGACAATTCACCGGTACAATCGTGTATGATTCCCGTTTCAGCAGCAGAAGGCAAAAAAATTGTGACTATTGAAGGTGTTTCAGAAAATTTACAGCTGCTTCAAGAATCTTGGACGGCATTAAATGTGCCTCAGTGCGGATTTTGCCAGCCTGGACAATTGATTGCGGCAACTGCTTTACTCGACAAAAACAGCAATCCTACCGATGAAGAAATTAATGAAGCGATGATTGGAAATATATGCAGATGCGGCACTTACCAACGCATAAAAAATGCCATTCACCGAACTGTTGAACTTAAAAACCAAGGCTAGTTATGAATCCAATTAGAAATATAAGTCGCAGAACTTTCGTAAAAAGTGTTGGTTTGGCATCTGGCGGATTAATCTTGGCCTGCAATACTTCTGTTTTTTCTGATAAAGAATCAGCAGAAAATAAAGACCTCGCCAACTTCAACCCAAATTTATTTGTACAGTTAAATTCCGACGGAAGTTTGATTTTAATTGCTTCCCGATCAGAAATGGGTAACGGCGTAAGAACTTCCTTAACCTCCGTTATTGCGGATGAAATGGATGCGGACTGGACCAAAGTTATCGTACAACAAGCCGTTGGCGATGCAAAATATGGCGACCAAAATACCGATGGATCAAGAAGTATTCGTTATTTATATGAACCTATGCGAAAAATGGGTGCGATGGCGAGAGCCATGTTAATTACCGCTGCAGCGCAAACTTGGAAAGTTTCTGTAGCGGAATGTACCGCCGAAAACCACGAGGTATTGCACAAAAGCGGCAAAAAAATAGCCTATGGAGATTTGGTTGAAATTGCAAAAACCTTGGAAGTTCCAACCGAACTCACCTATAAAAATCCGAAAGATTTTAAGTATATCGGCAAAAAATTAAGAGGTGTTGACACAGAAGAATATTCAAACGGAAGCGCCATTTTTGGAATGGACAAACGCTTGCCAAATATGAAATTTGCCGCCATGCAGCGCTGCCCGGTAACTTTCGGAACCGTAAAATCTTTTGATAAAACTGCTGCCCTAAAAATTCCGGGAGTTATTGATGTAATTGAAATTCCTCGAATCGAAAAACCATTTGGAACACTCGGTGGCATCGCCGTGATTGCTTCAAATACCTGGGCGGCTTTTAAAGGAAAAGAAGCCTTAAAAATTGAATGGAATTTTGGTGATAATGCGACGTATGATTCGGTAAAATATATGAAACAAATTACCGAAAATGTCCACAAACAAGGAAAAGTAGGAAAAGATGTAGGTAATGTAAATAAAGCATTCAAAAATGCGCATAAAATTGTTGAAAGCACCTATCAATTACCTCATTTGTCCCACGCGCCTATGGAAGTTCCAAATGCAGTGGCTTGGGTTCAGGGTGATTCATGTGAAGTTTGGGCACCAACTCAGGACCCGCAATCTGCCAGAAAAGAAGTTGTGGATTATCTGGAAACCCCGGAAGAAAAAGTCACCATCAACGTGACCTTTTTAGGCGGCGGATTCGGACGAAAATCCAAACCCGATTATGTGGTGGAAGCCGTTGCGATTTCAAAAGCAATCAATGCACCGGTTCAGCTTGTTTGGACAAGAGAAGACGATATCAAACACGGTTATTACCATACGGTAAGTTCACAATATTTAAAAGCGTCACTCGATAAGCAAGGCAATGTTACCGGTTGGCTGAACCGCTTTGCGCTTCCTTCAATTACCTCCACATTTTCTCCGGGAGTGGATTATCCGGCCGGATTTGAAATTTCAAGTGCTGCAAATGTGCCTTTCGAAGTCAAAAATATGAAAATTGAAGTCGGGCAATCGCCAGCCCATGTGAGAATTGGTTGGCTGCGTTCCGTAATTCACATACCTCACGGATTTTCACAAAATGTTTTTGCCGATGAATTGGCAGTTGCCGCCGGTAAAGATCCGCTTGAATTTAGACTGAATTTAATTGGCAGCGATCGCATTGAAGAAACCGAAGACCCTATAAAATACAATACGGCACGACTGAAAAACGTGCTAAAATTGGCTGCAAAAAATGCGAATTGGGGAAAACCGCTGCCCGAAGGTCACGCCTATGGCTTGTCCGTTCATTACAGTTTTTATTCCTACGTGGCGTCTGTGGTTGAAATTTCTATGCCAAATAATAAGGTGAAAGTTCATAATGTTTATACGGTGATTGATTGCGGACAAACGGTGAACAGAGATACAATAAAAGCGCAAATGGAAGGCGCTGCCATTTTTGGAATGTCGTTGGCATATTATGGTAAAATTACCGCTAAAAATGGTGCGATTGAGCAAAGCAATTACAGTGATTATAAAATGATACGAATGAATGAAGTTCCTAAAGTTCACGTGGAAATAGTGGAAAGCACCGAAAATCCGACCGGTGTTGGAGAACCTGGCGTTCCTGTTATTGCACCAGCCATTGTAAACGCCATTTTTAAATTAACCGGAAAAAGGTATTACAATTTGCCATTGTCTGATTATGGATTGGTTTAGGCCCCTAACCCCCGAAGGGGGACAGAGCGTAAAAAAAAATGTTCAGTGAACATTTTTAGCGAATGGGCCAGCTGGCGCGTTGGAAAAAAGTTAATCGTTGATATGTTCATTATATCTATAGGAATTCAACAAATAAACAAATTAAACCCTGAGCGGAGTCGAAGGGAAACAACTAAACAATTTTAATGAACAATTGGATTGAATTATTGCAGGAGTTTAAACGAAAAAAGCAGCCTGTAGCATTGGTTACGGTGACAAAAATTTTAGGGTCGACGCCTTGTAAACTGGCATCAAAAATGATTGTTACCAAACAAAAAGAAATCTTCGGAACCATTGGCGGCGGCAAATTGGAATTTCAGGTGATGGATGAAGCCGTTGCTGCCATCAAAGAAAATAAAATAATAGCACTGTCTTACACTTTAGGTCCGGAATTTGAACAATGTTGCGGCGGTAAAGTGGAATTAATTATTGAACCTATGAACCAATCTCCCGAATTGTATCTTTTTGGCGCCGGACATATCGGTGTTGAATTGTGCAACGTTTTAAAAAATACGCCCTTTAATATTACCTTACTGGATGTGCGTGAAAACTGGAAAAACACGATTGAAATAGACAAATCCATTACGTTTACTGATATTGATTTCAATTTTTACAAACAATTTATCAACTGGGGACCAAATTGTTATGTTGCCATTATGACACACGATCATAAACTGGATTATGAAATAACCGCGCTGGCCTTGCATTGCGAAACAAAATATATCGGATTGATTGGCAGCAAAACCAAAAAAAGCAAATTCAATAATTTGCTGAAAAAGGAACTGAATTTTGAGCCAGGGATTTCTCCTGTTCATTGTCCTATTGGTTTGGATATTGGAGGATTTACCCCTAAAGAAATTGCCATCAGCATTGCTTCGGAATTACTGAAAGAATACTATGGAAAATGAAACCGTTTTTGTTTTGCTCGCCGGCGGAAAATCGGAAAGAATGGGTGTTGTAAAAGGCCTGCTTAAATACAAACACACTTTTTGGATTTTAGAGCAACTGAATCGCATTTCAAAAACAAGCATCAAAACAGTTTATATCGGACTTGGTTTCAATTCACAACATTATTTTGACGCGATTTCCTGGCTGAAAGAATCATTAATAAATGAAGCAGTTTATCAGGGATTAAAGATAAAAACAATTGTGAATCCAACACCTGAAATGGGTTCATTTTCAACACTTCAAACCGTCTTGAAAAATATAAATTCCAGTTGCAATGTGCTATTAAGTCCTATAGACGTTCCTCTGCTAAACACTGATGAATTGAACATTATCATTGCTGCAAAAAACAACATAGTAATGCCAAATTTTGAAAGTAAAAACGGCCATCCCATAAAAATGAATGCCAATTTTTGGCAAAAACTGGTTTGGTTAAATATTACTGAAGAGAATTCTCGTTTGGATTTACAAATTAAAAAAGCGAATCCTGAAGAAATTTCAATACTTAAAGTAAACGACGCTTCCATCATCAAAAACTTAAATACTAGAACGGCTTGGATTTTCTTTTTAAATGAAGAAAAAAAATAATTCCACTGGGGAGTTAGGGGCCAAACTAAAACAACAGCCTAATATTTTCGTAAGTATTTTCCAAGGCCCGTTCAACTTCCTCTTCATTTTTAAAAACAACCTGCTCAATGCCTTCTTCCGATTGCGGCGTTAATTCACCATCAAAATCTGTCTGCATCAAAAACCAATAAGTGGTTTTTAAAATGGTTTTGCCTTTTTCCTGATAGATATGATACGTTG
>JAWOHJ010000240.1:0-2727 GCA_046485225.1 Lutibacter sp.
TATTCAATAAAGCAACTTAAATTATTACTAAAAAAAGCATCTTTTCAGGTGCTTTTTTTGTTTGACGCCAGTAAATTTTAAAAGATTGTTCTGCGGTATTGGCGATAGTTTGTGACTTAATTCTATTTTTCAATAATTTATTGTCATAACTTTGTTTCATAATTTTTGAAAAATAAAAATAAATAAGACTATGGATTTTAAAATTGGGGACAAAATTGCTGTTATTGATGATGTTATAAAAGGAAAAGTGATTGCCGTTCATCCAAATAAAATTGTTATTGAAGATGCAGACGGATTTCCATATGAATATGCGCCAAAAGAATTGGTTATCATTACAGAAAATCAGAAAGAGCTATCTAAATTCAGTGATATCGACAATGAATATTTGTCTGAAAAAATCAATGAATCTTCTTCGAAGAAGCACGAACCTTTGTTTAAAACAAATGTTAGGCCAGACAAGTTACTGCCTATGGAAGTTGATTTGCATATCAATCAGCTTATCGCTTCAACAAAAGGCCTGGACAATTATGATATGTTGACACTTCAATTGGAAACTGCCAAACACAAATTGGAATTTGCCATTAAAAACAGGATTCCGAAAATAGTTTTTATCCACGGAATGGGTGCCGGAGTTTTAAAAACCGAATTGGAATTTCTATTTAAAAAGTACAATGTTTATTGGAACGACGCTTCATTTCAAAAGTATGGTTTGGGCGCAACAGAAGTTGTTATATACCAAAATCCAAAAAATTAGTTTTTAATTTCTAAAGTTCCAAAATTAAAGTTTTCAAAGAAAACACGCTCATTACCGTCGTTAAATGACAAATTTGTAATGATAATTTCATACGAATAACCGGTTACAACATTATTTGCCAAGATTGCAGTGGCAGCAATGTTTATGGTTCCCCCATCGGCTTTCAGTTCCTTAATAATTTTTGGTTCCAATGGCGGAATGGCCTGACAAAAATAAGTTGAAGTAATGCCTTTATCAAAAATTCGATAAGTTGCGGTAACCGTTGTTGAAATAGGAAGCGCCACTGTTGGAGAAGTTCCAAGGGCGGTTTTTGGCAGTATTAAAACCAAAACTTCTGTACTATTGGTGCTCGCAATATATAAGACTAATTCACCGCACTTATTCACTTTTTCGGTAAATTCAAAAACCGGAACATCAAAATCCCCATCATTGCAAGCATTTAGGGTGAACGCCAAAAAGAGTATCAATAGTTTTTTCATAAGTGATAATTTCAAGGCAAAAATAAGAGTTTTAGGCAAGTCATCACCAAATGAAACCAACTATTTTAATTACTTTTGCTTTTAATGAAAACGATATACTTAGATAACGCTGCCACAACACCAATTTTACCCGAAATAATTGATGTCATTTCAAGTGCAATGGCCAATGTTTACGGGAATCCGTCATCAATTCATCACGTTGGGCGAAAGGCAAAATCGATGGTTGAAACGGCTCGTAAAAATATTGCCAAACATTTTAATGCTTCAGCCCAGGAAATAGTTTTTACGTCAGGAGGAAGTGAAGCAGACAATTTAATCCTAAGAAATGCCGTTACCAATTTAGGTGTTACAACGATTATTTCATCTAAAATTGAACATCACGCTGTTTTGCATACCATAGAAAATTTGCAGAAAGAATTTGATATCAGCATCAAATTTGTTGATTTGGATGATAGCGGAAATGTTAATTATAATCATTTAAAGCATTTGCTAGAGCAATCTGATGATAAGAAATTGGTAAGTTTGATGTACATAAATAATGAAATAGGAAATATTTTAAATCTTGAAAAAGTTTCGGAATTGTGCATTGCCAACAAGGCTTTATTTCATTCTGATGCCGTGCAGGGCGTTGGTCATTTCAACATTGACATGAAGCAAACGCCCATTGATTTTTTTGTGGCAAGCGCCCATAAATTTCACGGTCCGAAAGGCGTCGGATTTGCCTATATAAAAAGAGGATTCGGCATTCATCCAATTTTGCATGGCGGTGAACAAGAGCGAGGCGCCAGGGCAGGAACAGAAAATGTGCACAGCATTTTTGGTATGGAGAAAGCGCTGGAAATTTCCTGTACCAATATGCATGAAGAATCTGCTTCAATCCAACAGCTCAAAAATTATTTCATAGGTGAATTGAAGCAACATATTGAAGGAATTGATTTCAACGGACTTTCAGCAAGTGAAACGGACAGCAGTTACACCATTTTAAATGTTCGTTTTCCAAAAGATTATGCGATGTTGCTTTTTAATTTGGATTTAAAAGGCATTGCGGTTTCGGGCGGAAGCGCCTGCCAAAGCGGAAGCAATATGGGTTCGCACGTGTTGCACGCCATATTGGCTGAAAAAGAAGCTGAAAAAACTTCTGTTCGATTTTCTTTCAATAAATTCAACACCAAGGAAGAAATTGATTACGTAATTCAAACACTCCTAAAACTGATTAATTAGATGCTAAATTATCCGATAAAATTTGATCCAATTTTAAAAGAAAAAATTTGGGGCGGCACTAAGTTAGTCACAAAACTTAGTAAAAAATCAACGTTGAAAAATGTTGGTGAAAGTTGGCAGCTGTCTGATGTTGATGACAATATTTCTGTTGTTTCAACCGGAGAACTGGCAGGAAAAACCTTGCGCGACTTGCTGGAAAATTATAAAGCAGAACTCATTGGCGAAAAGAATTATGCACATTTTGGAAACAATTTTCCGTTGCTGATAAAATTT
>JAWOHJ010000260.1:0-3245 GCA_046485225.1 Lutibacter sp.
CTTTATTTTTAAACAATGTGATGAAGATGGCCTGGCAGATGGTTTTACCGATTTTAATCTGAATGAAGCAAATGATTTTTTAACATTGGGAGTTACCTTTTTGTCCGTAACCTATCATAAAAGCCTATCCGATGCAAATTCGGGAGCAAATATCATTACTGCAAGTCCGTTTTCAAATGCAACTCAATCCACCGTTTTTGCCAGAATTAAAAATATAAATGGCTGTTTCAGGGTTGCCCAGGTCAATTTGTTGGTTTCATCTACTTCATTTGACGAAAGCTATTTAAAAATTTCTAATGAATGTGACAACGATAGCGAAATAGATGGATTCAGGCTTTTTAATTTGGCTGAAAATTCGGACGAAATTAAGGCACAATTTCCAACAGGACAGAATTTGAGTGTTACTTATTATCGAAATTTAACAGATGCACAGTTGGAAGAAAATGAAATTATCCAAAACCAACCATTTAGAAACGAAACTGCTTTTAGCCAAACATTGTATGTTCGGGTTGAGAGCGATGATAATGGTGAATGCTTCGGATTTGGCCCTCATTTAAAATTGGTGGTGGAACCGAGGCCAGTTTTTGACTTGAATGAAAACGTAATTTATTGTTTGAACTTACCGCCTATCACGGTTTCAACATTTAACGCACAAGGAAATTACACGTATGAATGGAAAAATGAAAACGGAACTATTGTTGGCCGCGATTCGTTTTTGGAAATTTCCGCTGCAGGTGATTACAGCGTTATGGCAACTTCTTTGGCAGGATGCAAATCCTTTTCCAAAACCATCAAAGCGATTCCTTCCGTAATTGCGACCATTACGCAAAACGATATTACCGTTATTGACGATTCCGCAAACAATTCCATCACCATCAACACCAGTAACTTAGGTATTGGGGATTATGAATTTTCTTTAAACGATCCTTCTGGAAATTATCAGGACGAGCCCTTTTTTGAAAACTTAATACCAGGCATTCACACCATTTATGTTCAGGATAAAAATAGCTGCGGCATTGCTCCCATTGAGGTCTCGGTGATTGGCTATCCCAAATTCTTTACGCCAAATGGCGACGGTCAGAATGATACTTGGAATGTTACCGGCCTTAGTTCGGCATTTTTTCAAAGCGCTACGGTTTATATTTTTAACAGATTTGGAAAGCTGGTAGCCGAAATTGATTTAAACAGCAATGGCTGGAACGGAATGTTAAACGGTCAGTATTTGCCGTCAACAGATTATTGGTTTTCTGTTGAATTGGTTGACTTAAAAGGAAACATTCGCGTAAAAAAAGGGCATTTTAGCCTAATTAGGAGATAAAAAAACTATGAAAAATATTTTAAGCTTATTATTTATATGTACAACAACTTTACTTTTTAGTCAAAACGATTGCGCCGAAGCGCTTATTGTTTGTGGTAATAGTGGTTATCAAGATTTAAACGTTACAGGAATAGGAATACAAGAACTCTCTGGTTCAAACACTTGTGCAAGTGAAGAAACTAACAGTCTTTGGTTTAAATTAATAATTAACACAGGAGGTACGCTAGGATTTACTTTAACGCCAAATTCTACATCAATTCTTGAAGATTTTGATTTTTTTATTTTTGGACCCAACGCAACCTGCGGCAATTTAGGGCAAGCTATAAGATGTTCAACAACCAATCCTAATGCAGCTTCTCAAGGCAATAATTTAACTGGTATGAATGGAACTGAAACTGACACAGCGGAAGGTCCGGGGGCACTTGGTAATAGTTTTATTAAATGGCTAAACGTTTCAGATGGTGATACTTATTTTTTGGTCATAGACAGACCGATTGGGAATAGTAATTTTAGTTTAGAATGGACCGGAACTGCTAAATTTGCTGATCAACCTACCTTTGAAAACGCAACGCCAAGTGCCTTAAATATTGAGCAATGCGATACTGACAACATTTTAGATGAAATCTCAGAATTTGACCTTACTGTGAATACCAATCTGGCAATTGGAAGTCAACTTAATGTTTTTGCAACCTATTACACTTCAAACAATGATGCTTTAATTGGCACTAACCCTATTCTTAATCCTGAATCTTTTAAAAACACCTCAAACCCGCAAAATATATTTATAAGATTTACCAATTCAATTACTGAATGTTTTAATACATTAGATTTTTCAATTTCAGTAAATTCTGGTTTAGCGATAAATTCCGCGGAAAATTTAATAGGTTGTGATGATGATAATGATGGCTTTTATAATTTTAATTTATCCCTAAATAATAGCATTAACCCAGATCCAATTACCAACAAAATATCCTATTTTGATAATGAAACTGACGCATATCGTAATAATGTATCCAATGAGCTCTCACAAAATTATTCAAATAAAATAGCTAATAACAGTGAAACTATTTGGGCCAGAATACAAAATACCATTAGCGGATGTTATTCAGTTACATCATTTAAGATAGAAATTGTCGCGTTGCCGGTGATCAATTCATCCTTTATTTTTAAACAATGTGATGAAGATGGCCTGGCAGATGGTTTTACTGATTTTAATTTGAATGAAGCAAATGATTTTTTAACATTGGGCGACACTTCTTTGTCCGTAACCTATCATAAAAGCCTATCCGAAGCAAATTCGGGAGCAAATATCATTACTGCAAGTCCGTTTTCAAATGCAACTCAAACCACCGTTTTTGCCAGAATTAAAAATACAAACGACTGTTTCAGGGTTGCCCAGGTAAATTTGTTGGTTTCATCAACTTCATTTCCTTCCAATTATTTAAAAACAGCAAATGAATGCGACAACGATGGCGAAATTGATGGATTCAGGCTTTTTAATTTGGCTGAAAATTCGGACGAAATTAAGGCACAATTTCCAACAGGACAGAATTTGAGTGTTACTTATTATCGAAATTTAACAGATGCGCAGTTGGAAGAAAATGAAATTATCCAAAACCAGCCGTATAGAAACGAAACTGCTTTTAGCCAAACATTGTATGTTCGGGTTGAGAGCGATGATAATGGTGAATGCTTCGGATTTGGCCCTCATTTAAAATTGGTGGTGGAACCGAGACCCGTTTTTGACTTGAATGAAAACGTAATTTATTGTTTGAACTTGCCGCCTATCACGGTTTCAACATTTAACGCACAAGGAAATTACACGTATGAATGGAAAAATGAAAACGGAACTATTGTTGGCCGCGATTCGTTTTTGGAAATTTCCGCTGCAGGTGATTACAGCGTTATGGCAACTTCTTTGGCAGGA
>JAWOHJ010000015.1:0-11444 GCA_046485225.1 Lutibacter sp.
TGAATTTTGGGCGAACATCGCTTTGTTGTGAAAATGAAAAGAATCCAGTGGCTAATAGCACTAACGAAAAAAGCATTGTTTTGGTCATGGCATTCCAATTTAAAATGAACCTAAAACAAAAGACAGCTAAATACATGTCACCTTAAACGCAACAAGAATTATACAAAAAGTGAGTCAGTTTATTTTTTATAATTAAAGTGAAATCACCTGGGTAAAAAGTGTAATTCAGTGATGTGAGTGTTTAATTTCATGGTTAGTAAGATGTTTTTATTTTATACCTTAAAGGTAAACATAAAATTTCAACCAGCATACAAAAAATCACTTTATTTTACCATTTGTTGTTAAAAACTTACCATTTGTTACTATTTACTTACCATTTATAAATTTAAATAACGTTTATAAAGAATATAATAGCCAAAATTTGGTAATTCTTCTAATTTATAATTGATCAGTGCCTAGAGTTTGGAGTGCCTAAGCACAAAGTACACCGTAAGTAACCCGTAAGTATCCCGTACTTTGACCGTAAGTATCCCCGAGGAAACTTATTGGACTTTTGCGATATGATAACCAGTATTTTTGACGATTTTTTCTTTTGATTTACAATTTCCGATTTTTAAAAAATTAACCGCAAGGAACGCGAATAAAAACCCGAAAGGGACGAAAGGAAACTAATTTCTTTGTCTTTTGCTGGAGCGGGCATCAATCTTGTGCTTTTATACTGGTAAATTTCCACAGTCACGAGCTAGAAGCTCGCGCTAGCTAAATGCCTTTTTAGAGCCAAAATCGTTGCGATTTTATGAAGTTTTTTGATTAATTTTTAACCCGAGTGTTATGGTCAATGTAACACTACTGTAACACTATCTATGGAGTATCTATGGAGTATCCCCCCAGTATCCTCCCTTTTGCCTACCTGCAGGACCTTATTTGACTGGGGTTTTTGGATATCCTAATATGTTGTTTTTGATGATTCTCTTTGTTGAATTTACAATTTACGATTTTTAAAAATTTAACCGCAAGTAACGCCAATAAAAAACCGCAAGGGACGCAAGGAAACACTCGTTTTGTCTTTTGTTGGCGAGAGGGTCTCTCTCGTGATTTTATTAACTTATACTTTTTCACAGTCACGAGCCGAAGGCTCGCGCTAGCTTTTGTGCCATCATAGATAATCCCCCCTTCGGGGGTTAGGGGGCCTATTCCACAATAATCTTATGAACCACCGGGCCGGTTTTGGTGTTTATTTGAACAATGTAAGCGCCTGATGAAACTTTTATTGGCAGATAAACGATTGATTCATTAAGGTTTGTGCTCCAATTTATTATCGACTGTCCCAAATAATTGTATAAATTAACCGTCACAATTTCTGCAGCAACAGGTTTGGTAATTTGCAACTCGGAAGTTGTGTTGTTCATATAAATAAGAAAATCATTGGAGGTGATGGCTGAATCGTCATTGTTTTCTTTTTGTTTATCATCATCGTCATCATTCTTGCCGTTCTTTTTACCCGCCTTAAATGTCACAGAAAATCTATCGAGATATTCGCCGGGTTCCAAATTAATTTCAAAAGGTTTTTTATCAATTTGATAGTCAATTCCAGTCAATTTATCCTTAATATATACCGATGCCTTTTTATCCAAATTTGCCAAAGAATCAATTTTGATTCTTGCCAATCCCGCTTTAAAAATCTTTATTCCCAAAGGCAATTCCTGATTTTCATCAAAATTGTTCACCCCCTGAATCACAAATTTGCTTCCGTCAACAGTCCAGAACATATCTTCTTTATTGATGTCGGCAATAGGCGCATCATAACCAAAATCGAAATGGTTTGAGGCATTTTCGTCAACCCCAACCAATAACGGACGGCGATAACCTAACGGAGAATCAAATATCAATCTAATTTTTGATCTGGTATCGTTAGTTGTTTCTTGCGATTCCTGTGTTTTCGATTTTTTAGATGCGGCTGTTTTCATAAATAAAGATCCATTGTTTGTTCCGGTAAAACCTTCACGTTTAAAAACCCGCTGACTGTTTTTGAAATTTAAATTTCCTCCAGTAATTGTTGTATTTGTTGTACTTAAAAGAGGATTTAAAATTGCCTGCACAAAGAATCCTTGTCCAACAGGTATATAGCGTTCAGGAACTTTTGTGCCTGATTTACCTGTATTTGCAGCTAATGGAACATTTGCTATAGCAATAACACCACCCATTAAGTTATAAGTTGCATAACCTCCTTCATATTCTGCCAATAAATGATTGTTGGATAACGTAAAATGATCCCAAAAATATAAAGCACCATTAAAAACATTTACGTTATTTCTCCCTGCTTTACCATTAATGGTTTCCTTAATGTTATCTTTAATAAATTCATCTGCATCCAACGCCGAAGGATAAGGATTTCCTATCAAATAAATTTGGCCGGGCGTTAAAAGTGTTGTTTGAATATCCCCTGAATTTGGTTTTCCGACGAAAACATAATTTTGCAATGCATTTATTGCAGCAGCACCACCGGTTCCTTTCATGGTAAATCCGTCTCCCGCTCTAATATTACCCCAATACCCAACGTTAGTCCACTTATAATAATTGGCCCAAGGGTCAGCACTTAAAATCGCCTTGTAGGTCCAAATCCATCTGCTGGTTATTTTTATTGGACTTGAGAGCGCTCCATCAGCCGAAAAAGCCCCATCAACAAAATTAATACTTATTGGAGCAGCCGGATTTGTACCATCCTTTAAAACATTAGGAAGTTTATATGGTGCATTATTTGCTGCACCTTGAAGTGTGACCGGAGATGACCAATAATTATAACTGAAACTGTTTTTTTGGCCTTGCTGGTCGCGTTCAATAAAACCAGCGCTAGTTTCTTCAAAAATACTTTCACTAAATTGGGTAGTTGTAAAATTATTGTCAACGTCATAATATCCATATCTTTTCTGCACCAATTGTGAGTCTCCCTGTAAATCAATAACACCATTCAATTTTAGATAATGTGTAATCCATAAGCCTTGACCCGTTCCCGTTCCCGGATTATTTAAAAGATCCATCGAAGTAACGCCATCCATTGTTAATTTTCCAGATTCCGAAATTAAAGCTAACAAGGTTATATCTCTATTTGCTATTATATTATGTGAAATTTTAACAATATTCCAATCTATTGGCGTTTTATAGGTTGCAGCATGACTTGGGTCTAAATCATTGATGTCTTTTCCAATACCAGCAGCATTTGGAATGCTCCAAACAGGTTCTGTCCACGTTAAAGGATCATCCCAAGAACCTGAGCCTCCTGCTTTAGTGGTATAAGGTAATGGCGCCGTTAATGGTTGAGGCGTGAATATATTTCTTAATCTGCCTGTGATTTCGCCTGCAGTTGGCACTATATGGCCACATTGCGTGTTCATTTGATAATACCCTGCTAAATTGGACCAAGACAAGCCATTTATTACAATAGGAACAACTTCACCAATAACATCATCAGTCCCACTTTTTTTAATTTTTTGATTCATCATTTGGTGTAATTGCTCCGGTGTTAAAACTTTATTCCAAATGCGTAATTCCTGCATATATCCATTAAAATAATTGACTGGAGTACTGCCAGATTTATTAGCGCCAAGAATACAATTATTGGTATTAATGGCAGGTTTTGCACCTCCTGCTTTGCTGATTAAAATACCGTCAATATATAAATTATACAAGCTTCCGGTGTATGTAACGGCAATATGGTACCACCTATTTGTTGTAATTGGATAAGGTGAAACAATTGATTCTGCAGCATTCCAATTAAATGAAATTTTATCTCCATTTAATTTCAAATCATATCCTGTAGCCGGTTTATTGGCATCACGTTTAGAAAAAATCGTTCGTGTACCTGACACTGATTCGGGTTTAACCCAAACTTCCAAACTAAAATCCCCATTTAAGTTATAGTTATTATTAAAATCGACATAATCATCAACGCCATCAAAATTAACTTCACTACAATCAGTGATTGTTACCGTTATATCACTTGAACATCCACTAACAGTCCAGGTCAAGATATAGGTTCCTGCTCCTCCGGTAAAGGTTGCATCAGGATCATTTCGATCAGAAAAAAATACGGGTTCGCAAGAGGTTGTAGTTCCTTGTCTAACCCATGACCATTCTCCTGGATCTTCAGTTCCGGGATCGTCACATGCTGTACAACCAGGCGGTGCAATATATGCTCCTTTAGCAGCATTGGCATTCGCCGAAATAAAATTGTCATAGGCATTTAACTGCACCGTGTTTTGACCACATTCGGCAGGTGTAAATTCAATGTTTTTACCAGCATAAGAATTGGACACGGAAATGTTAATTAAAACTGTACCCTCTGCACTGTACGTTCTGCAACCATTTATTAACGCCGTACCTCCATATTCATGAACCCCGGGAATATCAGCTGTAAAACTAAACGCGACATCTGTTTGTCCAACTATAATTGGCGGTACATCAGGATCTCCAATACCATTTGTCAACTCCAATTCAGTATTCACAAAAACTTCTTTATTAACAAAAATATTGTCCATTGCCCATACACTTTGATCACTAGTTCCTGTAAATGACCATCTAATTCGAACATTGCTTTGGCCTAAGTAAGCCTCAAGAGAAATGGAAGTATTGTCTGTATCAAAATTATAATTAGTGGCGTCTGAACCAACATATGATTCGGCAGTTCCTGCAGTAAACCAATTTGTACCAGGATTTCCAACAACATGCATTTCTCTTAATGGAGCATATGTTACTCCACCATCAATTGATATTTCAATATTTGCATAATCATTGGTTGAAAAATAATAAGCTTGATCAAAATCCAGGCTTGCTGATAACGCATTTGATAAATCCATAATTGGACTTTCCAAAGTTGTTGGGTTTTTTCCCTTGTATTGACTAGAACCATAATCACCATAAGCTATACTAAACTTACCTTCTTGACTATCATAAATAATACCTCCAAAAGGGTGGTCATTTGTTGCAGACCAATTTCTAGGCTTCGTTGCATTTCCGCCGGCAGTAAATCCACCCGGGTTGTCATCAACAAGCCAAGAATCAGGATCTTGGGTATTTAGTTGCCCTTGATTAAAATCTCCTGATGAATTAGGTATTGTTTCTTGCGTAGCTATATACGTACTTATTGCAACAAGATTTACAGATTCTCCTAAACAATATTTATCATCGGGATCTAAACTTTCAACAGTTGGAGCTGATCCAGCGGGGAGCGCTCTAATATAGAAATTATTGGAATACTCGGTGCAAGTTCCCACTTGAACCAACACCCGGTAATAGGTAGATACCAATGCGCTTACTCCAAATGATGCGATATAATTATCTTTGGTATTGGTATTTGGAATCACTTCCCAAACACTTTGATTCACTGCAAATTTCTCCCACTGAATAATAGTTCCTATTTCATCTGCCAAATTCAGTGCTATAGAAATTGCGTTTTCACATGAAGAAATATCAATTTGATCTGAAAAAACTGAAGATTCAAAAGTCCCTGTTATAGTTCCTCCATTAATATTAGGCGGCATAAGCGTAATATCTTGTGTTTGTAATGATTTATTGCCTTTGCTATCAATAAATTCCCATTCAATAGTATTGGTTCCATAAAAAGAAAACGGAAATACGAAACCCGGACTTAATGTTCCAAGAATTTCACCATCACATTGATCTATAGCTTTTGGAATTGTTAATTCTGAAATACTTAAAATTTGACAACCAGTAATGGTTTGAGTTGGTAATGTTCCAATAACTGCAGGAGCAACATCATTAATGATAACTTTTTGTTCAACTGGTGCAGTGGAATTTCCTGAAGCATCTTTAAAAGTCCAAAAAATTGACCCCGAGGCCTCAAATCTTAAATCGGTAGTGCTTGTTGTAACCGTAACAATACCACCACAATTATCGGTGGTTACAGGCATTGGGACAGTAAAAGAACAGCTGCTGATTAAGTCTGGTAAAACAGGTATTGTTGGTGCTTGGGTGTCATTTACCGTTACGGTAAAACTACAAACCTTACTTAAACCCTCTGTATCTGTAACTGTCCACTTAATTATTGTTCCATTTGGTATTTGTGCTTCTGCCAAAGTTGAACTTGCATTAAAGTCATTGGTTACCGAGGCAACTCCACTATTGTCACCATTCACTGTTGGATTAAATTCTGTTCCAACTACCGTGTAATAGCATTTTCCTAAATCTGCTGATTTTGTTTTATTTCCAACACAATTTATCATTGGTGCTTGGGTGTCATTTAACGTTACGGTAAAATTATAACTGCTAATAATAGTGCCATTCGAACCGTCTTTTTCTTCAAATATATTGTTTGTAAACGCCACATCATTTTTAAAAGCCACTTCTATTTCGGCCTCAACAATATTTTCTTTTAAAATAACTGCATTAACTTTTTCAAATACTTTTTTAAAACCAGCTTCAGCAGTTTTAGTATCTTCCCATAAATAATTTAAAAAGGAAAGATTGTCGGAAAAATAAATTTTTTCTCCGTGCAAGTTGTAAGTGGCGCTGGAATTCTTGTAGGAATCTAAACTGTTAGTTGACCAGCCTTGAATTCCCGATCCAAAATGATTATTTGCACTTGTAGTTAAAGAAAACATCCATGTTGACAAACTACAAAAAAACAGTAGGGTAATTATTTTTTTCATACACAGGGGGATGTGATGTTAACAAAAAAATTCAGTAAAAATTATTGGTGTTTCTTTTTGAAATTATTCGAATTTAAAAAAGAATTTAGGGCGCAATGCAGGCTAAATTAGAAACGTTTTCTAAAAAGTGGCTGAAAAAAAAGACGCGGTAAAATTAAGTGTAGTAGTATTTTCATATGTTAGGGGTTTTGAACTTACGAAGTTACCACTTAAATGATTAACTTCCTAATATTCAATAATAAAAAATCAAATAAATGGTACAATTACATATATAAATGAAAAATTTATTTAAACAAATGGTTTAATCCACTCTTTTAACCTTTTAAAGGTGCCAACATTTTTTTGAATTAATTCCGTGCAATTCTTTTTATTGAAGCTTGCACGGATTTATAAGTTATTAAAAACTTTTTACTGACTCACAATCTTTTTTACAATCATGTTGTTTTTGGTGCTTATCCGGACAAAATAAACGCCTGTTGCCATATTTATCGGCAATGAAATTGTTCTTCTGTTAAAATTGGCATTCCAAGTCTTCATGATTTGTCCCAAATAATTGTAAAGTGTGATGCCGGTTATTTCTAAGCCGTTGTTGTTTTTTATTTGAAGTTCGCCCATGGCGTTGTCCATAACTACGTGAATACCTTCAATAATCGGCGGCAATTCTGCCGCCAGAAATATTTCGGCAATTACATCCTCTTCTATCAATTTATGCATTTTAAAGGTTAGCGAAAACCTTTCTATATACGTTCCTGCTTCCAGGCTAATTTCAAAAGGTTTGCGGGAAATGTTGTGCATTTCACCGGTTAGTTTGTCTTTAATATAGACCGAAATATTTTCATCCATATTTGTTAATTCCTCAATTTTAACACGCGCCAATCCCGCTTTACTTACCTTTAAACCCAAGGGCAATTCCTGATCGGTGTTAAAATTGTTTACGGCCTGAATCACAAATTTACCGCCGTCAAAAGTCCAGAACATATCTTCTTTGCCAATATCCGCAATGGGCGCATCATAACCCAAATCGAAAAAATTTGAGGCATTTTCGTCAACACCCACCAGTAATTGCCGCTGATAGCCTGTTGGAGAATTAAATTGCAGCCAAATTTTGGGTCTTTTATCAAGGTTATCGTTAGTTATCATAGAATCTTTTACTTTCCCCAAAGAAGTATGACCAGATTTGTCTATATCACCCTTCATAAAGACAGAATTTTCTTCAGATTCAACCATAAATACCCTTTGGCTGTTTTTAAAAACAATGTCACCGCCATCAATTGTGGGTGTTGTATATGTTGCAGCAGGGTTTAATGCCAATGCCGAAATCACAAAAAATCCCTGATTTACCGGAATATACTTTTGCGGTTTTTTTGATGATAAAAGACCCGAAGTTGTATTGATTCGGGTATCGTTTGAAATGGATTTTACGCCTCCCATTAAGGTATACGTGGCATAGCCGCCCACATAATCTTTTAAGTAATGTGAATTTCTTTCACCGAAATGGTCCCAGAAATATAAGGCGCCATTAAAAATGTTTTTGGTATTTCTTCCAGCTTTGCTATTGATGGTTTCCTTGATATTGTCTTTAATAAATTCATCGGCATCCATTGCAGATGGATAGGGATTTCCAATAAGTCTGCTGTTTCCTGCACCAATTGTCAAGGTAAAATCTCCATTATTGGGTTTTCCTTTAAACACATAATTTTGTTGGCTGGCGATTGGAACGCTTCCGGATGTTCCTTTCATGGTATAGCCTTCGCCGGCATTCAGCAAAGCTTTTTCATTGATTGATTTCCAAGCACCATAATTGTTGTCTGTTCCGTTAAAGGTGTGCAGCCAATAGGAACTTATAATAATTGGGGTTGTAATTCCTGAATCTGCCGACCAATATGTCGACTGAAAATTAATTTCTTTTGGATAAGGCAAAACGCCTCCTGTGCCATCTGCCCCAGTTCCATCAAATAAAACATCAATTAGCTTGTGGCTTGAATTAATATTTGCCTCACCGCTTCCTTTTTGGTTAAGACCCAAAGGCGTTATTGCCCCAACGGACGACGACCAATAATTATAATTAAAACTGTTTGCAGTGCCTTGCTGGTCGCGTTCAATAAATCCGCCGCTGTCTTGGTCTAAAATACTTTCGGCTGTTTGCACCAATTGCGATTCATCTTCCAAATCGATGACGCCATCCAACTCCAAATACCAAGTGTTTTTTAATTCTTTGCTTGTTTTAATCGATAATTTTTTAGCCGAATCAATGATAAGTCCGGCAGTACTATGCCGGTTTGAAGTTGTTACATTGTTCTTAATATGCACAATGGCCCAACCTTTATTTGTTGCTTCGGAAGCAATGTCCCAAACAGCGCCATGAAGCCATGTTGCTGTATTGGACCAATCTCCATTAGCTTTTGTTTCAAAAGGCAAAGGAGCGGTTTGCGGATACATATTTTTGAAATTGTACATTTTTGCGCCCGCACCAAGATCAATCGTTGGCGTGGTTAAATTGTCAACGATATCATCTTTATAGACATCCATTCTGAAATACCGCACCAAATTGTTCCAAGGTAAAACAGCCGGTATTGTTGCGGCATCTACATAATTAGTGATGTCTCTCGGAATTACAGAACCTCTTACATTTCCTGAATTCTCTTCAATTTCCTGATACACTATTTTTCGAAGTTCGTCATCGGTTAATGCTTTGTTGAAAACCCTGACTTCATCCATTTCACCTTTGAACATTTCTCCTGTACTGAAAGACTCACTTGTAGGCGTTCTTCCAATCCTAAATCTATTGTTCGCATCGGATTTAATACCACCTTGAATAGCCAAATCGTTTCTAAAGGCAACCCTTTCGCCATTAATGAAAAGTTTTAATGTTTCAGAAGTATTTGCACCATTATAAACAACCGCAACATGTACCCATTTATTTAAGGTTAATGTCGTTAGTGCCGAAGCTGAAAGAGAATAATAATCTTGAATTTCTACTCTAAGCCTTTTAGAAGTATTAATACGCATCCATAAATTTTTTTGACCCATTATTGCGCCATCTCCCGAAAAGCTAGGGTCTAATTTTATCCAGGCCATCATTGTTACTTGAGATAAACCATTAACAATATCGATTACATTGTCTTCTTCAATATAATCATTCCGGCCATCGAAATATAAATGCAGTTTTTCATTTAAATTTCTTGGCGAACCAAAAACGGAGGTGTTTGTATCAAAAGCATCTAAAATTCCGTCACGGTCAACGTCTGCTGTTCCATCAATTAAACCGTCGTTATTTGCATCTAAATGCGCATATAAAGTTCCGGAAATATCGAATGTTGATCCGTTGGATTTGGTGTCCATATAATCGGGAATTCCATCATTGTCAGTATCTTTTACATAATCTTTCCATCCTGTTCCGGTTAAACCCTGACCCATATTTCCAAATTGGTTTATCCCTTTGCCATAATCGTAAATATCTAAAATGCCATCGCCAAATTGTTCCAAAATACCGTCGCCATTGGTGTCTTTATTTCTGAATAATTCCGATTCCGGACCATCACCAACGCCATCACCGTTAATGTCACCATCGCCGTTTATAAAGTTATTTACCAAGATTCCTGCAACTAAAATCCACGCATTACTGTTTCCTGCGCCAGATTCATCGACATCAAAAATACTGTCGTTGTCACTGTCTAAATCCAAATAGTTTGGGACGCCGTCTAAATCTGTATCAAAAGGAGTACTTCCTTCAGTTAAATCGTGCATGCCATTTCCATTCGCATCCACCCAAGTTGCGCAACCTGTCAATGTTCCGCGTCCTTCACTTAAATATCCAAAACTTGCTTCCACAACATCGGGAATGCCATCATTATCGCTGTCCAGATCAAAAACATCAGGAACACCATCATTGTCTGTATCACAAGGAGTTCCTGCAATTGCAAAAGGAGATTTTCTGCAATAAAATTCTTCATCAACATCTGTAATGCCGTCATTGTCGTCGTCAATGTCTATATTGTCGGGGACACCATCTCCATCACTGTCGAAAGTTTCTGCCGCTAAAATATTTAACGATTTTATGGCTTCATTTTTAGCTTCTCTGATTGTCCGGCTTTTTTTACGTGAAAGGGATTTTTCAAGAGTTTCGGGTACAATTGTAGTTTGAGAATATGCATTTAAAACGCATAAACAGATAATCAACAACAGTGTTTTTTTCATAGCAAAGCAGTTTAAAAGGTGAAATAAAAGAAATAAGATTATTCGCTATTTATTTTCCGGGAAAGTAAAATTTAGGACATCAAAAGCCTGAAAATCAAAAGAATTATAAAAATTGATGCATTTGATTAAAGGAATTAGCAAGAAGTGATTTAAAGAAATACCCAATAATAGGGGCTTTTGAAGCAATTGTGATTAAATTTTTCATGATATAGCTTTTTTTAGAATAATAAATATATTAAATATTTACTTAACTTATACATTGGTAGGTAATTAAATTAAAATAAAGAAAAAAATATACGAATTAATATTACCAAACAGTGCCTAAAGTCTGAATGCCTATTTTGGAGAAGTTCTTGATTTTACGGGTTTTTTAACCGCAAATTTCGCAAAGAAAATACGCAAGGGGGTGCAAAAAAAAATTCATTATTCATTATTAATTTAACCCGCGTTAAGGATTGAAGTGAAAATCCTTTTTAGCGATTTTTTTCGCTAAAAAGATTGCAACGGAAAGCCTGGCCCGCCAGTTGGCGGGTAACGCCCTTAGAAATGGCGGGCAGGATGAAAATATTAGTTTTAAAATTT
>JAWOHJ010000270.1:0-3929 GCA_046485225.1 Lutibacter sp.
TCAATTTTTCAGGCAATTCACCCACCAAAACAATGTCGGAAATGCTAAAGTGACCTCCCGCCTTTAATACACGATAAATTTCTGAAATCACTTTTGCTTTATCAGGTACCAAATTAAGGACACAATTGCTCACAATTACATCGGCAACATTATCCGAAACAGGCATATTTTCAATGTCTCCCTGTCTAAATTCAGCATTGTGATAGCCCAATTTTTCGGCATTTTTTCGGGCTTTATTAATCATTGCCTCCGTAAAATCAATGCCGATAACTTTTCCGGTTTCTCCCGCTTCGTGACGTGCCACAAAACAATCGTTTCCGGCACCGGAACCAAGGTCAATTACAGTATCACCTTTTTGAATTTTAGCAAATAGCGTTGGAAGTCCGCAGCCTAAGCTTAAATCGGATTCTGCACTGTAACCTTCTATTTTCGAATAATCTTCGTTCATTAAATTGTATACTTCGGGTGTGCCACAACCACCGCTGCCACAGCAGGAAGCGCTGTTTTCATTTTGTAAAGCTATTTCGCTATATTTTTCCTGAACGATTTTTTTTAATTCTTCAGAGGTTTTCATTTGTTTATCTTTTATTTTTTATTGGTACAAATGCAGTTCGCCATTAATTATTTTACTCTGTATCAAAATTTTTTATGGCTCGTTTTATCTGTTTAAATTTTAAATTAATATTATTTACAATCATTGCAGCAATTAGGGGCTTGGAAGCTCTCAAATAATTTACTGAACAATCCTTTAATTTCATCCCAACGTTCAGGATTGATACAGTAGCTTACCGAAACACCTTCTACGGTGCCTTGAATAATGCCGCTGGATTTTAATTCCGTCAAATGTTGGCTAATGGTTGCCTGTGCCAAACCCAATTCCTCGACCAAATGCCCGTTAAAACAAGTGTCGGACCTGAGTAAATATTCAATAATTGCCACCCGGGCAGGATGCGCAAAAACTTTCGCTACTGCTGCCAGTTCATTTTGAGTTTCACTAAATAATTCGGTTTTTGTAACACCCATATTAAATTCGTTTTAAGATTGGTTTTTGATGTAAAAATTGAAAAATGTCGGTAATAGAAGCTCTCTTGGAAAATATGGAATTTTCATCTAAAGCTTATATCATTAGATTGCAATATTACAATATATTTAAAAAGGCACAACCATTAATTATTATTTTTTATCCAACGCTAACCTAAAAAATTATTAGTCTAAGTAAATTAGATACAGTTTCTATACTTCGAATTACTTCTGACTTTTCATTTTAATAGTCATTAAGTGTTTTTCACAATAAAATATTAAATAAATAACCGGAAAGGATGATAAATACCGTTATTACTGAAAAGAAAATGGCGATTAATTTCCATGTCATTACTTTTTTCAGCAGCGTGGCTTCAGGAATAGAAAGTCCAACCGTGGCCATCATAAAGGCTATTGCGGTTCCGATGGGAACGCCTTTTGCCACAAACACTTGAATCACCGGCACAATTCCCGCTGCATTTGCGTACATAGGAACCGCCAAAATCACTGCCAAAGGAACGGTCCACCATGCGCCGCTTCCCAAGTATTTTGCAAAGAAATTTTCGGGTACATAACCGTGCATTGCAGCGCCAATGGCAATACCGATAATCACATAAATCAGTACACCTTTTACAATACCCCAAGCGCTTCTGGTGATTTCCGGAAGTCGTTGTTTAAAGGTTCTTTTTTCTTCATCATATTCATCAGAAGAAGCTTGCGATTTTGCCATAATTTCTTTCACCCAATCAGACAAAAGAGGTTCTAAATTAAATTTTCCCAACAACCAGCCACCAATGGTTCCCAATAAAATACCCGATCCGGCATAAATCAACGTGGCTTTTAACCCGAACATTCCCAAAAACATGGCAATGGCAACTTCATTTACTAAGGGAGAAGTGATTAAAAACGAAAAAGTTACTCCTAAAGGTATTCCGCCTTGCACAAACCCAATGAATAATGGAACAGATGAACAAGAGCAAAATGGCGTAATAGCACCAAAAATGGAAGAAAAAAAGTACTCTAAACCATAAAGTTTTTTACGATTTAGGTAATCTTTTAATTTTTCGATAGGGAAATAGGTATTTACAATTCCCATCAAAAAAACAATAACGAAAAGTAAAATTAAAATCTTGAGGGTATCATACACGAAGAAATTAAGAGCTGTACCCAAATGGGTTTCGGCGCCAATCCCAAAAACCGAATAAATAAGCCAATCTGCCAAATATTGAATCCAATCGAACATAATTTATAATTTGAAAATGAATAATTTAAAAATGTTTAAAGAAATTTTGTTTAAAATTCTCTCACTTTAAAATTAATCTAGCAACATTTATTGCCTTCTGATTTAGGACTGTTGTCACAACATGATTGTGAACTTTGGGTCGCAGTTGTGTCACAACAACCACTGTCTTGTGTATTTTCTAAAACTGATGCTGTATTGCCGTTTGTCGGAAATCCTTTTTGAGCCCAACGAACGATACCATGCTGCATATTTACAACTTTTTCATACCCGTGATTGACCAAAAAACCCGCGGCTCTTATACTTCTGACCCCATGTTTACAAACTACGACCACCTCTTTGTCTTTGGGAATTTCTGTGAAACGTTCTTCAAATTCACTTAGTGGAATATGCATTATGTTTAGCACATCAAAAGCCAGTTCCGCTATCTCATCCGCTTCTCGCACATCAACCAATAAGGCGCCGTTTTGAACCCAAGCCTGCGTTGTTGTTGGACAAATTTCTTTTACTAAAGTTTGATTTTTCATTTATACTTATTTAAAATTTAAATTGAGTTAATTTTGAAAATTATGATAAAGATCCATGATTAAATGAGCATTTGTTTAATTTCACTGATAGTGGCTACCCTTCCTTTTACTTTAATAACACCATCTATCATTAAAACCGGTGTGGTTAGCACGTTGTATTTCATCATTTCTTCAATGTCTTCTATTTTAATGACATTGGCTTCAATATCAGATTGTTTTATCGCTTCTAATACATTATTATAAGTAGTTTTGCATTTTAAGCAACCAGGGCCCAATACTTTAATTTCTTTCATTTTTCTAGTTTTTGATAATTTATATACAAATTTATAAATAATTATTCGTAATTCGTAAAACTACGAACATTAATTTAAAAAAATTATTTCAACACATCATTTAAAAGTTTTTTTGCCAATTGCCAATTTTCTCTGTTGACACAATATTTAGTTGATGGAGGTGTAACATCACCTTGAATAAGGCCTGCATCTTTAAGCTCATTTAAATGTTGGGAAAGCGTAGATTTTGCAATGGGAAGTTCTTCGGCCATATCGCCGTGAAAACAACAAGCCTGGGAATTTAGCAATTGTAAAATGGCTATTCTGACAGGATGCCCAAGTGCTTTTGCAAATCGTGCTGTCTGTTCTTGCTCGGTGGTAAAATAATCAGACTTTGAGGTGGTTTTCATCATTATTTTTTTAAACTATTGTTCGCAAATATACGAACAATAGTTTAAAAAACAGACCTCCTCTATATATTTTTTTGCTGAGCGATTTTAAAAATTTGAAGTGCGTTTTTGTTGTTCTGCACTATGCTGATGTATTTTGTAAAAACCTACCGCTATATCAAAAATAGAATTTAAATGCTAAAAAAGCATCAAAAAAACTTTATAAAATTGTAGCAAATTTTTAATAAAGTAATAATTATTTTGTGGACTAAGTGCGGGCTAAATTGGCAAATAAAAAAACCTAACTAATTGATTGTCAATCGTTAGGTTTTTATGTATGCAGAGAGGAAGGGATTCGAACCCCCGACGCAAACCCTGTGTTTAATGGGGATCACCTACTCCTTGTTTATTTTGTTGACCGATTTGTTGACCTGCCATTTGATTTACTTTGTTTAAATTTGACTTTCTGTCTAAATGTAAA
>JAWOHJ010000113.1:0-5099 GCA_046485225.1 Lutibacter sp.
AACCAGCTAAAAGTTTAAGTCCGCACGCCACTGCCATGGCATTGATAGGCGATGCCCACGTTCACATAGATTATTCTTCTCCTAGCGTACGAAACAGGATTATTTTTGGTGGTTTGGTAGGTTATGATACCGTATGGCAGGCCGGAGCACATAATGCTACCTGGATAAAAACTGATAAAGATTTGTTTATAGGAACGGAAATTTTACCGGCAGGCAAGTATGGTTTTTTTGTAATTCCTGGAAAAGAAACTTGGAAAGTGATGTTCAACAAACGTTGGAAGCAACATGGAAAGGACGAATTTAATAAAACTGAAAATGTGGTGAGTATGGAAGTAGTACCAGAAAAGCTTAATGAAATTCAGGATTCGTTACTTTATGATGTAAAAAAAATAGATGAAAATAAAGGAGTCATCTCACTGGCCTGGGAAAAAGTAAAAATTGAAATTCCATTTTCCGTGGCAAGTCATTAGAAATTTTTTAGAATCGTGGTTCCCTTTTTACAAGAGTCGCCATAATTCAATTATTTAACACTTAAAAATTAATAACTATAAACATTTCAAAAATGAAAAATTTAAAAACAACTTTGGTAATAGTTTCAATGGGACTTTTAAGCCTAAACGCATTTTCTTGCAAAAACACTGAAAAAAATGATGTCCAAAGAAATGAAAATCACATGGAAATGAACAATGACACCATCCATCATTCGGATGATGAAAACATGCCAATAAATCATCAAGATTTAGAAACCGATAAAACGACAAATGAAGAGTAAGGTATTTTAAAAAACCCCTTATCAATAAGTAGATAAAGTACAAGTTAACAAAAAAATAATAATGCTTAATAATTAAAAACAGAAAAACATGAAAACAAAAATTTTAATTGCAGTGCTGTCAATAGGACTTTTTACAATGTCAACCGTAAAAGCCCAAGAGAAACCAAAAATGAAAGTTGAACAAATGGAGAAAACCGCTTTTGCCTGTCCGATGAAATGTGAAGGTGAAAAAACTTATGAAAAAGCAGGTTCTTGCCCAAAATGCAAAATGGACTTAAAAAAAGCGGACAATGCTAAAAAACCTGCTTGTTGTGCCGGAATGAAAGCAGATTCATCAAAAGTGGAATGTGACATGAACAAAGATAAAGCATATACGTGTCCAATGCATGCCGATATTAAAATTGACAAACCGGGTTCTTGTTCAAAATGCGGAATGAATCTCAAAGAAAAAAAGATGGAGATGAAAAAAGAAAAATAAAAAGCCCTAAATAATAGTCAAAACCCTAAAATTATGAAACAAACATTTAAAATTAACGGTATGTCCTGCGGAAGCTGTCAACAAACTGTAGAAAAAGCTTTACAAGGTGTAAATGCCGTAACTTCAGTGCAAGTGAGCCTGAATCCGCCAGAAGCCATTATTGAAAAAGCTGATGCTGTTACTTTAGATCAGCTTAATGCCGCTTTATCAAAAGCCGGTAATTACAGTATTGGTGAAGATGAATCAAAAACGCCATCCCATAATAAAGGTGGATGCTGTTGTGGATAGATTAAACGCTCCAATAAAGTTAAAATGCAGTGATCTACAATAACAATCATAGCTGCTAAATTTTAAAAACAGAATAAATAATAACTTAAAATAATTATATAATGAAAAACCCCTTAATATTTATAGCAATCGCAACACTTTTAGTAACATCAAGTTGCAAATCTACTTTTAATGCCTCTAAAACTTTACAAAATGATGAAAACCGTAAGGAACTTTATCAAAACGTAATTTCAGATCCCGTTAAATTCGCTGAACTTTTAGAAGTCGCAAGCAGCAATAAAGCCGCGCAAATGCAGCTGATGAAGAATCATATGAAAATGATGGAGAATGGTAAAATGAAGGAAATGATGAAGGAAAATCCTGAGATGAAAGAAAAGATGGATAAAAAGATGCAGGAAAAAATGGAAAATAATCCTGAGATGCAAAAAAAGATGCAGGAAAAAATGAGAAAAAAAATGATGGATGATCCTGCTGAAAAAGAAGCTATGATGGATAAAATGTACAGTAAAATGAAAGAGAATCCTGAAATGATGTCCAAGATGATGGACAAGATGATTATGATGATGCATGAAAACCCTAAGATGATGGAAATGATGATGAAAAAAATGAAGGAACATCAATCAAAAATGGAAAAAAAATAATATTTTTTACACTTCCCGCAATTGCAGGAAGTGTATTTTTTTTTCTTTAGGGAATTCTTCGAAACTGATTCTACGCGTCTATTTAAAATGAAATGTTGGCGATTGGATTTGTAGGTCATGGTAATATGAAAATTTCTAAAAAAGCATCCTGAAGTACTTAATGGTGAAACCTCCATTTTGATCCTAAAATCCATTATAACAATAAAAATATAATCTTAAAAATAAATACATTTAGGACAAAAAGATAACGGGTTGAAGCAATATTAATGCAAATAATAACATAATGCGCCCAATTAAATACTTCGAATAAGCGAAAAAATCATAAATGTTAGCATTAAACCATAAAACAATTTATAATGAAACACACCTATAAAATATCCGGAATGACCTGCAATGGTTGCAGAACCAGTGCCGAAGAAACCTTAAGTAACATAAAAGGTGTAAAAAAAGCTACTGTAAATTTAGAGGAAGGAAAAGCCGAAGTTGAAATGGAAAATCATATTTCAACAGAAACTTTTCAGCAAGAATTTTTAAAAGCTGGACTGCATTATACCATTTCAGATTTTGATCCAAACAGCACAGGCGAAAATCCGGAAAAACCCATCAGTATTAAACCAATAAAAGACGGAAACGGTATTTTTTATTGTCCGATGCATTGTGAAGGTGAAAAAACATACGACAAGGCCGGCGATTGCCCCGTTTGCGGAATGGATTTAATTGAACAGCCAAAAGCCATTCAGGCATCACAATACACTTGTCCGATGCATCCCGAAATTATTAGCGAGGAACCTGGCTCCTGCCCAATCTGCGGAATGGATTTGGTACTAAAGGAACCAACAGAAAGCGAAGAGGATAAAACCTATTTGAAATTGCTGAAAAAAATGAAAATATCGCTAATTTTTGCTGTTCCTGTATTTATTATTTCAATGACCATGCATCTTCCTTCAAATCCGCTGATGAAGCTGATGCCACAAATTTACTGGGATTGGTCGCAGTTTGTTTTAACGCTTCCCATAGTTTTTTACACTTGCTGGATGTTTTATGTGCGTGCATGGAAATCGATCATTACCTGGAATCTAAATATGTTCACTTTGGTGGGTATTGGAACAGCAGCCGCATTCTTATTTAGCATTGTCGCACTCCTGTTCCCCGATGTTTTTCCGCAGGAATTTAAAAGTGACATGGGTGGCGTAGACTTATATTTTGAAGCAACAGCCGTTATTTTAACGTTGGTGTTGCTGGGACAATTGCTTGAAGCCCGTGCGCACAGCAAAACCAGCGGCGCCATCAAAGAATTGCTGAAACTGGCACCTTCAGAAGCAACTTTGGTTGTTGACGGTCAGGATAAAATCGTATCGATTCATTCAATAAAAAAAGACGATTTGTTGCGCGTAAAACCGGGAGAAAAAATCCCTGTTGATGGTGTCATTGAAGAAGGAAGCAGCAGCATTGATGAATCTATGATTTCCGGAGAGCCTATTCCTGTAGATAAAACCGTTGGCGACAAAGTAAGTTCGGGAACCATCAACGGCACAAAATCATTTGTGATGAAAGCAGAACGTGTGGGGTCGGAAACATTGTTGTCCCAAATTATTAAAATGGTGAGCGATGCAAGTCGGTCAAGAGCGCCCATCCAAAAATTAGCGGATACCATTTCAAAATACTTTGTGCCCATTGTTGTTGTAGTTTCCATCATCACGTTTATTGTTTGGGCATATTTTGGACCAGAAAAGAATGCCCTGGTTTATGCTTTTGTGAATGCCGTTGCGGTATTGATTATTGCTTGTCCGTGTGCCTTGGGATTGGCGACGCCTATGTCGGTAATGGTTGGTGTTGGCAAAGGTGCCCAAAGCGGAATTTTAATTAAAAACGCCGAAGCGCTTGAAACTATGAATAAAGTGACTGTTTTAATCACCGACAAAACAGGAACGCTTACCGAAGGAAAACCTTCCGTTGAAAAAGTTATTGCGTTGGAAGGAGATTCAAATGATTTGTTACAACAAATCGCTTCTTTAAACCAATACAGCGAACATCCGTTGGCGCAAGCCGTTGTGAATTACGCCAAAGACGCTAAAACAAAGTTGACTAAAGTTGATGATTTTGAGGCGGTAACAGGAATGGGTGTTACAGGCACAGTTGGCAAAAACAAAGTTGCTTTGGGCAATAAAAAATTGATGGAAAAAATAAATGCCTCGGTTTCAGCAGAATTAGAAACTCAAATTTTAGCGGAACAAAAGTTGGGCAAAACAGTTTCCTATATTTCCATTGACAATAAAGCCGCAGGTTATGTGAGCATCACTGATGCCATTAAAAAAACCAGTATCGCTGCCGTTAAAACGCTAATGGATCAAGGTGTTGAAGTGATTATGTTAACCGGCGACAATGAAAATACCGCCAAAGCAGTTGCCGACGAATTACATTTATCCAACTTTAAAGCAGGTTTTTTGCCTGAAGACAAATTGGAATTTATTAAAAAATTGCAGGCCGAAGGAAAAATAGTCGCGATGGCTGGCGACGGTATCAATGATGCTCCGGCACTGGCCCAATCAAATGTGGGTATCGCTATGGGAACAGGAACCGACGTTGCCATTGAAAGTGCCGCAATGACCTTGGTTAAAGGTGATTTACAAGGGATTGTAAAAGCAAAAAATTTAAGTCACGCCGTGATGAAAAACATCAAACAAAACCTGTTTTTCTCCTTTTTTTATAATGTATTGGGCGTACCGATTGCCGCAGGCGTGTTGTTCCCAATATTTGGATTGTTATTATCACCTATTATTGCAGCTTTGGCGATGAGTTTTAGCTCTGTTTCTGTGATTGTAAATGCTTTGCGTTTGAGAAATTTGAGCCTTGACAAATAATAAATTCCCGGATTTCAACAATTAAAATAGGGAATTTATTACCTAATTAAACTAAAATG
>JAWOHJ010000184.1:0-9594 GCA_046485225.1 Lutibacter sp.
TCGGTGTGGTTGTTTGCTGAACAATTCGGACATATTTTTTTGTTGATTTGATTTTTTAACTCTTGTTTAATCATTTCAGAAGTGATAATAGCAATTGGGACCGCAATTGTGATGTAGCCTAAAATCATAACCAAACTTGCGATAAATTTCCCTAAAGTTGAAAGTGGTGCTAAAGTGTCGTAACCAACAGCCGTGAGTGTTACAATTGCCCAATACATACTATGGGGAATATTTGTAAAACCATTTTTAGGCCCTTCTACCAAAAACATAACGGTACCTAAAATAACGGTCACAACCACTACACCAAACAGAAATATCAAAATTTTAGTGATACTTGTTTTTAAAGCATCAACTAAATTTTCGTAAGCGCCTAAATACCTTGTTAATTTTAATATTTTAAATGATCTAAGAAATCTTAAGGTTCGGATGATAACCAAAGCCTGTGCACCAGCAAAAAATATGGATACATATTTGGGAAATATCGCTATAAAATCCACAAGGCCATAAAAACTGAAAATATATTTCATTGGTTTTTTTGCTATGAATATGCGAGAAAAATACTCCAACGTAAATAGAATGGTGATTACCCACTCTGAAATATTTAAAAAATTGTGATATTTGACGTTAATATTTTCTACACTTTCAAGCGTCACAAGCACAACACTCAATAAAATAAAGACAATTAAAAAAAAATCAAATTTTTTTTTAATGGGGTTATCCACATCATAAAAAATTTTATGAAGTTTGTTTTTCAAATTATCACTATGTTGAGCCAGTTTCAACATAAATTTTTAATTATAGCTTTCTCTAAAATAAAACATTTATTTCAAATAAAATATGATTGTCGTATTTTTGATGATGTAAATGAACTCGAAATAAGTTCAGGCATTAAATTTCTAGATGGAGTAAACAGTTTTTTTTACTTTCTGTTTTTTTATACTGGCAGAATTAAAGTGTCAATTTTTTTAATGATTTCTGAAGGTGCAGTTTTAAAATCAAACCAATGAATAGATTCATCTTTTTTATTCCAGGTCACTTGCCTTTTTGCAAATCTTCGCGTATTTTTTTTAATTTCTTCAATGGCGAATTCCAATGTGCTTTTTCCTTCAAAATAATCAAAAAGTTCCCGGCAACCTACTGTTTTTAAGGCATTCAGTTGTTTATGCGGATATAGTTTTTTAGCTTCTTCAAGCAAGCCTTCTTGCAACATTAGATCAACACGCTGGTTTATTCTGTTGTACATGATTTCTCTATCTGAAGTTAGTCCAATTTTTACAGGAATAAAATTTCGCTTGGTTTTATCCTTGTTTTTGAAAGAAGAATAAGGCTTTCCTGTTCCAATACAAATTTCCAACGCCCTGATCAATCGGTGCGGATTTTCAATTTCGATGGTTTGATAAGATTCAGGATCTAAATCTTTTAATTGATTTTGAAGAATATCAAGCCCGCCATTTTCAATCTGTTTGTTTAATTTTTTCCTGATTTCAGGATCAACTTCAGGGAAATCATCAAAACCTTCAAGTACGGCATTTGTGTACAATCCGCTTCCGCCAACCATAACGACAATGTTGTTTTTTGAAAATAATTCATCCAATTTTTTTAGCGCGTCCTTTTCAAATTGTCCTACGCTGTAATTGTCAAAAATCGATTTATTTTGAATAAAATGATGCGGTGCCGCAGACAATTCTTCCGCAGAAGGAACGGCAGTACCAATACTCATTTCTCTAAAAAACTGACGGGAATCACACGAAATAATTTCCGTGTTAAAATATTGCGCCAATTGTATGCTCAACGCTGTTTTGCCTATGGCTGTGGCACCAATCACGGTGATTAAATAGTTATTCATCATCTAATTTTCCCCCGCATTTATGGCAAAATTCTGCATCAGTCATGTGACTGTCGGTTAAACAATCTGGACAGGTTTGTGTATGAGTTTGTGTTTTTAAATCTTGTGCGGTGATTGCAGATGTTACAATGCCTGTTGGTACCGCAATAATTCCATATCCCAAAATCATCACGAAACTTGCAAGAAGTTGACCAAATGGTGTCTGGGGTGCCAAATCTCCATAGCCTACCGTGGTTAGCGTTACTATGGCCCAATACATACTAATAGGAATGCTTGTAAAACCATTTTCTGGACCTTCAATCAAATACATAATGGTGCCTATAATAATGGTAATTATAAATACGCTGAACAGAAACACCGAAATTTTAATTCTGCTGGCTTTTAGAGCGGTCATTAAATTAAAAGAAGCGCCTAAGTATCTGGTTAATTTCAATATTCTGAATACCCTGAGCAATCTTAATGCGCGAAGTGCTACCAAAAAATGAGTCCCAACAAAAATTAGGGATAAATATTTTGGTATTGTTGCCAGTAAATCTATAATTCCATAGAAACTAAAAATATATTTAGCCGGTTTTTTAATGACAATTATTCGTATAAAATATTCAAGTGTAAAAAGAATGGTGATTACCCATTCTGAAATATCTAAAAAATTATGGTATTTGGCATTAAAACTTTCAACACTTTCAAGCATTACAAATAAAATGCTCGATAAAATGGCAATTATTAAAATAATGTCAAACCATTTTCCAGCTGGCGTATCCGCTTCATAAATAATTTTATAAAGTTTTGTTTTCCAATTTGTATTTCGTGCTGCTTGTTTCAAAATAAATTTTTATAAAAGTAATACTAAAATAAATCTTTTATTTTAATTAAAATCGTATTAGTTTTTCTACGGTATTTTTTTGCAGGTATTGTTTGATGATCGCCCTGTTATGTATAGAGTTTTCCATAGGCGAAATCATACATCTCAGAATTTCAATATTGTTTAATTGATAACTTAAATGAGTGAAGCAAAAACCTTTAAGCTCGTTGTTTTCAATTAACACTACCGATTTTTCACCCAAATTTCTTCCTTTGTCCACCACTACTAAATTGGCGTTGCTAAAGGAAATTTGTGAAAAATTATTTTTGGTTGACGGATTATATTTGGGCTGATTGATTTTTAATTCTTCGGCATATTTTAGTTCTGCAATCAATTGGTTTCCGGTTTCTTCATAACTTACAGAAACAACCTCGGTTTGCATAAAAATGGCTCTTTTTGAGGTTCGCAGAAACAATTGATTAACGGCTTTTTTAATGCTTTTTCCTTTCCCAATATAAAGAATGTTGGTGCTGCTATGAATGTAAAAAACGCCCGTTCTTGATGGTAATTCTTCAATCATAGAAAGCAGTTTAGGCGCCATTGATCTGCTGTTTTCTTTAACTGCAGCCTCTTTTAGGATTTCTTTGTATGAATCTTTGTTCAGCAAAAGTTTAAAAAGCAACACTGTTGCAAGTGCATCTCCATCGGCTCTGTGTCTTCCAGATAAAGGAATGCCAAGTGTTTTGCATAAATTTCCCAGTTTATAGGAATTTAAATCCGGTATTAATTTTTGACTTAACTCAACGGTACACAATGTTTTTCGTTCGAACTCAAATCCCAATCTTCTGAATTCTGTGGTTAAAATTCTGTTGTCAAAACTTGCATTGTGGGCCACCAACACACAATCCGAAGTAATTTCAACAATCCGCTTTGCAATCTCGTAAAATTTAGGCGCATTTTTTAGCATTCCAGAATTTATGCCTGTTAAGTTGACCACAAAAGGCTGAATTTCCCTTTCCGGATTAACCAAACTAATAAATTGATCAACAATTTCATGTCCGTCAAATTTATAGATGGCAATTTCTGTAATGCCTTCTTCATTATATTTCCCGCCTGTGGTTTCTATGTCGAGTATTGCGTACATTAATTATAATTTCGTGATCCAAAAATTGCGCTTCCAACCCTAATCATCGTGCTTCCTTCTTCAATGGCAATTTTATAATCGCCGCTCATTCCCATTGATAAAATGGTCGGATTCACATTAAACGATTTGTGTTTTTGTAAAGAATCAAAAAAGTTTTTAAGGGTTTTGAATTCATTTCTTATAACCTCAATATCTTCCGTAAAACTTGCCATTCCCATCAATCCTGAGATGTTTATGTTTTTCAGATTTTTCAACTCTTCTGATTTCAACAACTGCTCAACTTCATCTGATGACAATCCGAATTTCGTTTCTTCACTGGCTATTTTAACTTCCAGCAGGCAATTGATAATTCGATTGTGTTTAAGCGCTTGTTTGTTTATTTCTGCAAGCGTTTTAAAACTGTCAACACCGTGAATTAAATGCACAAATTGCGCCATATATTTCACTTTGTTGCTTTGTAAATGACCAATCATATGCCATTCAATATCCTTAGGCAAGGTATCAAACTTTTCGGCCATTTCCTGAATTTTATTTTCACCAAAAGCCCTTTGCCCAGCCTGATATGCTTCCAAAATGGAGGCAACAGGCTGGGTTTTAGAAACCGCTATTAGCGTAACATTTTCAGGTATTGTGTTTGAAATGTTATTTAAATTATTTTTTATGCTCACTAAACTAATTTAATTTATTGATAACCAATCCAGAACGTAATTTTGGCTCAAACCAAGTTACTTTTGGAGGCATAATATTTCCGGTATCGGCTATATTTAACAATTGATTCATACTCACTGGAAATAAAGCAAAAGCCACGGCCATTTCACCGCTGTCAACGCGTTTGCTCAATTCTGATAAACCTCTAATACCGCCCACAAAATCAATTCGTGTATCGGTTCTTAAGTTTCTGATATTTAGAATTGGCTCCAAAATATATTTTGACAATACGCTCACATCTAAACTGTCGATGGGATTGTCATCATTATAAGTCGGTTTTTTAGCAGTTAAACCATACCATTTTCCGTCTAAATACATCGAGAAATCGTGCAATTTTTCCGGTTTTACAATTGAACAGCTAACTTGCGTAGTTTCAAAATTTTCTTCAATTTTTTTTAGAAATTCTGCAGGACTCAACCCATTCAAATCTTTAACAACACGATTGTAGTCAATGATTTGCAGTTGGTTATCAGGAAAATGCACTGCCATAAAATAATTATAAGGCTCATTACCGGTATGATTCGGATTTTGAGCACCAAATTCTGCGCTCATTCCCGCTGCAGCGGCAGTTCTGTGATGACCATCAGCCACATACGTACAAGGAACTTTTTCTTTGAAAAGCTTTTCTAAGGTCTTATTGACTTCAGCATCTTCAATAACCCAAAAATGATGTCCAAAACCATCTTCCGCAGTAAAATCGTAGATTGGATTTTTAGTTGTAATTATTTCATTTACAATCGCATCAATTTCAGGAACAGCTCTGTACGTAAAAAATACAGGCTCAATATTGGCTTTTAAATATCGAGTAAGTACTTTACGGTCTTCTTCTTTATCCGGACGGGTTAATTCGTGTTTTTTAATTTTTCCGTTTAAATAATCTTCACAAGCCGCAGCACCAACAATGCCATATTGCGTTTTGCTGTTCATGGTTTGCGCGTAAATATAATAATGATCTTCAATATCTTGAATTAAAAATTCTTTTTCCTGAAAAGCCTCAAAGTTATTTTTAGCTCTTGTGTAAACTTTTTCTTCATGCGGATCTGTGCCTTTTTCGAATTCAATTTCAGCACGTGTAATATGTAACAAAGATGCTTCTTTTCCAATAACCATTTTATTGGCTTCTTCAGAATTCATAACATCATAGGGTAAACAAGCTACTTCTTCAACCATATTTTTAGGTGGTCGAAGTCCTTTAAAGGGTTTTATAATTGCCATTCGTTATTTATTGGGATTAAAAAATTCAATAATTTGTGATGCCAGTTCTGATCCAATTCTGTCTTGCGCTTCAGCAGTTGCTGCGCCAATATGCGGCGTTAGCGAAAGATTTGCATTCATTAACAATTGAATTTCTGGGGTTGGTTCTTTTTCAAAAACATCAAGTGCCGCACCGGCAATTTTTCCGCTTTCTAAGGCATTTACCAAAGCAACTTCATCAAGAACACCGCCACGTGCCGCATTCACAATAAAAGCACCATTTTTCATCATATCAAATTCCTTAGCTGAAATCACATATTCCTTTTGTGCCGGAACGTGGATTGAAATAAAATCGGCCTGTTTTAAAACTTCTTCTTTGCTGATGGTTTTTATGTTGAAAAACAATGTTTGGTGGTCGAAAAATTCCAATTCTAGGGTTGCAGCTTCTAAAAATGGATCGAAAGCAACAACTTTCATTCCCAATCCTAAAGCAACTTTTGCAGTCGCTTGTCCAATTCGGCCAAAACCAAGTACACCAAGTGTTTTTCCTTTTAATTCAATGCCTTTGGCATACGATTTTTTTAAATCATTAAATTTTGAATCACCAACCAATGGCATATTTCGGTTCGATTCGTGTAAAAAACGAACCAATCCAAATAAATGTGCAAAAACAAGTTCAGCAACAGAATGTGACGATGCTGCTGGTGTATTTATAACAGTTATTCCTTTTTCACGCGCATAGTCAACATCAATATTGTCCATTCCAACACCGCCACGGCCAATAATTTTAAGGGTAGGGCAGTTGTCAATAATATCTTTTCTAACTTTTGTGGCACTTCTTACAAGCAACACGGAAACTTTATTTTTATTCAGATAATCTAACAGTTGTTCTTGGGCAACAGTGGTTAAATCCACGTCAAAACCAGCTTTTTCAAGCGCTACAATGCCACTTTTGTCCAATCCGTCATTCGCTAATATCTTCATTTTATGTATTTTATTAAATTATGATAATTGTTTTTCAAGTTGTTTCATCGCATCAACCAAAACTTGTACGCTTTCTATTGGCAAGGCGTTGTACATACTTGCGCGGTAACCGCCAACAGATCTGTGGCCTTTAAGTCCGCTAATTCCTGCGACATTCCAAAGTTTGTCGAAAGCTTCTTTGTTTGCTTCATCAACCAAATTAAAAGTAGCGTTCATCAGGGAACGATCTTCTTTTTCTGAATAACCTTTAAAAAGCGGATTTCTGTCTATTTCTGCGTATAACAATGCCGCTTTTGCTTCATTTAATTTTTCAATAGCAGGAATTCCCCCTAAGTTTTTCAACCATTCCAAGGTCAACATCGAAACATAAACTGCAAAAACAGAAGGTGTATTAAACATACTTTCCTTTGCGATATGCACTTGATAATCTAATATTGAAGGAATTTTTCTTCCTGATTTTCCTAAAACCTCATCTTTTATAACAATTAATGTTGTTCCCGCAGGTCCCATATTTTTTTGTGCGCCTGCATAAATAATGTCGAACTGACTAAAATCTAGCTGACGAGAGAAAATATCGGAACTCATATCACAAATCAACGGACTGTTGGTTTTTGGAAACGATTTTAATTGTGTTCCGTAAATGGTATTGTTTGAAGTGCAATGAAAATAATCTGCATCTGCCGGAATCGCGTAATTTTTTGGGATAAAGTTATAGCCTTTGTCTTTTGATGAGGCGACTACTTCAACATTTCCTAAATTTTTTGCTTCTTTTATGGCATTTGAACTCCAGGTTCCCGTGTCTAAATAAGCTGCTTTTCCATCAACTTTTAAAAGATTGTAAGGAACCCTTAAAAATTCGAGACTTGCGCCACCTTGCAAAAATACAGCTGAGTATCCTGAAGGCAGGTTTAATAATTCTTTCACTAAGTTGCAGGCATTGTCCATCACTTCAACAAATTCTTTGCTTCTGTGTGAAACTTCGATTAACGATAAATCAAGGCCGTTAAAGTTTAATAAAGCGTCTGATGCTTTTTTAATAACTTCTTGTGGTAAGATTGATGGACCTGCACTAAAATTATGTTTTTTCATTTGGCGTAAAATATAAATTTATGTACGCAAATTTCGTGAAAAAAGACGGAGCAAACCTATTAAAAATAGAAAAATGTGTTAGATATTTAACAAAAATTGGAAAGTGTCAACGCCATCGGCATAGTCCCATAATTTTGGTTGTTGCGTTTGTCCGAATTTCACAAAATTTAAATCGTTTTCGTTACAAACAATACACTGAATGGCTTCTTTTTCAGCTTCTAATCTTGTCAATAAATTTTCATAAGAATCATAAAATTCATAAAAAAGGGTTGCAATGGGTGAGGCGTAACTTGGATCTTCTTTTAACATTACAAAACTATTGTCCTGAATTTTGAACAAACTCATCAAATAAATGGCTTTGTTATAATCGTAATTGTTTTCGTACTTTTTAACGTTGATGATATCATTAAATTTAAACAAAGCATTAAAAAGCAGGTCGAAATTATAATTTACAGGAACAAATATTTTAGAAACACTTCTGCATCCCAAACCAAAATATTGAAATATATCATCACCTAAAGCTTCCAGTTCCTGTTTGGTTTCCTTTCCGGTAATAATGGCTGCGGAGTTTTTACTGCTTCTGATGATGGAAGGATATTTCCCAAAATAAAATTCGAAATAACGTTTGGTATTGTTGCTTCCGGTAGCGATTACCGCATCAAAATCAGTTAATTTTTTTTCGGTAAAAGTGATTTTATTTTTAAAGTAAGGATGGTGATATTCCAAGAATTTGGCGATTAAAGGCAAAAAATGTTTGTCGTTTGACGAAAGTTTTACCAACGCATTGTTTCCACTAACTAAAACCGTTAAAAAATCGTGAAAACCAACCAAAGGAATGTTTCCCGCCATAATAATGGCAATATTTTTAGGTGATTTATTTTCAGCAATTTCGTAGGTTGAAGTCCATTTTTCCAAATTTTCAATGGTAAGAATTTCACTCCAGCTTTCAAAAGCTTTTAACACATTTTCTTGGGTAAACCAACCGTTAAATTCCGAGGCTCTGCTGATTTGCATTTTAAACGCATCGAAAAGAATGGGATTGAATTCGGAGTCTTCATGTTTCTCAATTTTTAAGGTTGAAAACTGTTTAAAAAATTCACCGAGTTTTACGAAAGCTTCTATCCGTTGGCTTAAATTCATTCTATGGTAACTTAAAATTAAAATTTTATCTTTGACGCAAAATTAATCTAAATAAAATTATGGCAATAAAAATAACCGACGAATGTATAAATTGTGGTGCTTGTGAACCGGAATGCCCTAATAATGCGATCTACGAAGCCTCAGAGAACTGGAAATTTTCCGACGGCACAAAACTTTCCGGAAAAATAATTTTAGCAAATGGAGAGGAATTTAATGCCGAAGATGTTCAAGAACCAATTAACGATGAATATTATTTTATAATTGCAGATAAATGTACCGAATGTAAAGGGTTTTTCAACGAACCGCAGTGCGCCGCTGTTTGTCCGGTAGATTGTTGTGTGCCAGATGATGATAATGTGGAATCCGAAGAAAAATTATTGGCGAAACAAAAATTTTTGCATAACGAAGAATAGGTTTTTAAAATACCTATTCTTTTTTTTGCTTCAAAATTAAAAAACTGTAACGCACAAAAAGCATTATAATAATAGGTATAATGGCCAAATTGAAAACCTGAATTTTCAAGACCCATAAAATTGCCTGAATTGCCAATAATACCAACAATAATTTATTGTAGTTTTTCAGCCATTTTGGTAAAACTTTTTTAAATATAAAAAAGGCAACCACTAAATTTGGCGCAAAAGCCCATAAAAAGTTTAAGTTTTTATATGTTGCGGTGTGGCTAGTGGC
>JAWOHJ010000200.1:0-4825 GCA_046485225.1 Lutibacter sp.
ATACCGTAAAATTAGCAATATGACCAGGACAAAAAATGTGATTTTAAAAAAATATTCCTTGTAAATATTAGCGTAGGCACTAAGCATTATAAAAGGCAATATCCACAATATAAGGTTGTTAAAATAACTAACCTTGTCATAAACAATTCTATTATATTTGCTTTTTATATTGAAGATTTCGGCTAAAAACAGTCCGATTAAATACCGCAAACAAAAATACAGTCCCACGCCGGCAACTAGCAATAAATAGCCGTTAAGTGCGTTTAACTTGTCGGAAAACTGCCACAAATTATTCGCAAAATATAATAATAACGCCAAGACCAGAAGTTGCACTATAAAAAGCAAAAATTGAAATAAATTGATGATGTCATTTTTTTCTTTATTAAAATAAATAAAAAGGTATTTATTGGCGAAAAACAATGATGCCGTATGAAGCAAACGGTCTTTAAACGCAACTTTTGCCCAAGTTAAAAAAATAAGAATTGCCAAAAAAACAAGTGAAACCCAATGATGATTTTGGTGTATTATTTCTTTCGCCTCAAACATGAAGTATGTAATTATTTTAACGCAAAATTAGTGATAATTTGTTTTACCTTTGCCCCGTAATCTTAATTTATGTCGAATACGCTTGTCATCATTCCAACTTATAATGAAAAAGAAAATATTGAAGCCATCATCAGAGCTGTGTTTTCTCAGGAAAAACAATTCGACATTTTGGTTGTTGATGACAGTTCTCCCGATGGAACAGGGGATATAGTCACCAATTTACAACAAGAATTTTCGAATTTATTTTTAGAAGTCAGGAAAGAAAAAAACGGTTTGGGAACTGCTTATATTCACGGATTTAAGTGGGCAATTTCTAATAGTTATGATTATATTATTGAAATGGATGCCGATTTTTCGCACAATCCAAACGATTTAATTCAATTGTATAACGCTTGCGCTGAGGACGGTGCCGATTTTTCAATAGGATCAAGGTATTTAAATAATAAAATTAATGTGATTAACTGGGATTTTAAACGGCTGTTTTTGTCCTATTTTGCATCTAAATACGTTAGATTTATTACTCAAATTCCTATTTATGACACCACCGCCGGGTTTGTTTGTTATAAACGCAAAGTTTTGGAAAATATAGATTTGGATAAAATAAAATTTGTGGGTTATGCGTTTCAGATTGAAATGAAATTTAAGGCTTGGAAGAAAAAATTTGTACATAAAGAAGTTTCCATTATTTTTACCGACCGGAAAAAAGGAACTTCAAAAATGAGCGGTTCCATTATTTCAGAAGCCGTATTTGGAGTCATAAAAATGCGATTGGAAAACTTGCCAAAATAAAAGAAAGAGAATATGAGTTTAGTACTTATTAAAAATGCCCGTATTGTAAACGAAGGAAAAATATTTGATGGTGATGTGCTGATAGATGGAGAATTTATTGTGGATATAGACACCTCAATTAGCTCAAAATCATCAGAAACCACCATTATTGATGCTGAAGGAAAATATTTAATTCCCGGCTTGATAGATGATCAGGTTCATTTTCGCGAACCTGGATTAACACATAAAGCAACCATTGAATCGGAAAGTAAAGCCGCCATTGCAGGTGGAATTACTTCATTTATAGAAATGCCAAATACCGTTCCCCAGGCTACCACCCAGGAATTGTTGGAGCAAAAATTTGAAATTGCTGCCAAAACATCTTATGCCAACTATTCATTTATGTTTGGCGGCACCAATGACAATTTAGAGGAATTGTTGAAAACAAATCCGGCGAATGTTGCAGGAATTAAATTGTTTTTGGGTTCTTCAACAGGAAATATGTTGGTTGATAACGAAAAAGTGTTGGAAAAAATATTTTCTTCCACAAAAATGCTTATTTCAGTTCATTGTGAAGATGAAACAACCATAAAAGCCAATTTAGAAGCTTATTTAAAAGAATATGGTGAAGATATTCCTGTAAAATTTCACCCAAAAATAAGAAGCGAAGAGGCTTGTTATATTTCGTCTTCCAAAGCAATTAAACTCGCAAAAAAAACAGGTGCACGTTTGCATGTTTTTCATTTATCAACAGCAAAAGAAACCGAACTTTTTTCGAGCAAAGGTCCTGTTGAAAAAAAACAAATTACTGCTGAAGTTTGTGTGCATCATTTATGGTTTGATGAAAGCGATTACGAAACCAAAGGAAATTTTATAAAATGGAATCCTGCCATAAAAACTGCCCACGACAAAGAAGGCTTGTTAAAAGCACTGCTCGACGACAGAATTGATGTGATTGCCACAGATCACGCACCACATACAAAAGAAGAAAAAGAGCAGGTTTACTCCAAAGCGCCAAGTGGCGGACCAATGGTGCAACACGCTTTACCCGCCCTATTGAAAATGGTTCAACAGGGAAAAATTACCATTGAAAAAATAGTGGAGAAAATGAGCCACAATCCGGCTAAAATTTTCAAAATCGAAAAAAGAGGATTTATCAGAAAAGGATACTACGCAGATTTGGTGCTGATCGATATTTCTTCGCCCTGGACCGTTACCAAAGACAATATTTTGTATAAATGCGGCTGGTCTCCATTTGAAGGAACCACTTTTTACTCAAAAATTACCCATACATTTGTAAATGGCCATTTGGTTTATAATAATGGTAAATTTAATGGCGACAGTACTAAAGGCAAAAGATTATTGTTTAATAGAACAAATGAAAAAATTTAGTTACCTCTTTTTTTTAAGTGTTTTTTTGATGGCTTGCACCAGCAACACCATCATAAAAAAGCCTGACAATTTGATTCCAAAAAATCAAATGGAGGATCTGATTACGGATATGCTTATTGCTGCAGGAGCAGAAAATATCAAAAACATCGATCTTGAGCGAAACGTAAATTATTTCCCTTTGGTTTTTGAAAAATACGGCATCGACAGTACGCGTTTTAAAGAAAGTAATTATTACTACACTTCTCAAATAGATGACTACGAGAAAATTCTGAAAAAAGTTGATGAACGACTTAAAGCCTTGAAAGAGAATCTGGATAATGAAATTAAATTACAGGATTCCCTTAAAAATGATTCGATAAAAAATCTTCGGGAAAATTTTAAAAAACCTAAAAGGCCACTTAAAATTGATTCTTTAAAAAGTCTTCCAAAGCAATAGCTGTTTATTTAATCTCCTTCTTATAAAGCGCACAAACACTTTTTATGGTGTCGGGAATAGCTTCAAAATCAAAGTTCAAATCTTTTTGTACTTTTTCTGAAGAATAATAACGTTTGTCGTGAATAGATTTTGCTGCATGTTTGGTAAGCGTTTCCGGAACATTGGTGAAAAAAGACTTCAATTTTTCCAGTCGCCAGCCAATGGCGCTCATTAATTTTGTTACTTTTATAGAAGGTGGTTTTTTTCCGAAATTTTCTGCAATCTGATAAAAAATATTTTTAAAACTGCTGTTTTCAGCCACCAAAATATAGCGTTCGTTTACGATACCGCTTTTCATCAGCAATAGCATCACTTTTATCACATCATTTATAGATACAAAACCCATCACGCCTTCACTGTAAAAAGAAAATCCTTTTTCAATTTTAGAAAATAAAGCACCCGATCCCTGATGCCAAAATCCGGCACCCAAAATAATTCCGGGATTTACAATTACAACAGGAACGCCTTCTTGTGAAGCGCGCCAAACTTCCATTTCAGCAGCATATTTTGTAAGGGCGTATCCGTAACTCACTTTTTCTGCATTCCACTCATCACCCTCATTCATCATTTTGCCGGTAACCGATTTTTCAATGGTTGCCACAGAACTTACAAAACACAATTTTTTAACCCTGTTTTCAATACACAAATTCACAATATTAGAAGTTCCATCAATATTGATTTCGTCCATGGCTGCATAGTCTTTAGAATTAAAGGAAACCAATGCTGCGGAATGGTAGACTTCCGTTACATTTTTAAAAGCTTCTTCCAACGAAATAATATCGGTAATATCGGCTTCAACCCATTCAATTTTTTGAAAAAGCGTATCATAATCTGAAGAAAAATATTGAAATACAGTTTTTACAGCGCGTAAATCACTGCTTTTTCTGTGAATTGCTTTTATCGCATCATTTTCCAACGAAAGATGATACAACAAATGCGAACCCACCAAACCTGTTCCTCCGGTTACTAAAATCATAAGACGAAAGTATAAAAAATGTTTGTTTTTAGCACGTAAAACATCATTTTAAAAAACCAATCCCTAAAAGCCTTAACTAACAAGTAAAATTTTATCTTTGCTGAAATTTAAAAATTTGATGATGAATTTTGTAGAAGAACTGCGTTGGAGAGGTATGTTACACGATATGATGCCCGAAACTGAAGAATATTTACTGAAAAATAAAACAACCGGATATATTGGATTTGACCCAACAGCCGATTCGCTGCACATTGGGAGTTTGGTGCCTATCATTTTGCTGATGCATTTTCAGCATGCAGGGCATAATCCTATCGCTTTGGTTGGCGGCGCTACAGGAATGGTGGGCGATCCTTCGGGAAAATCGGAAGAACGCAATTTGCTGGATGAAGAAACTTTAGCCAAAAATGTTGCCGGCGTAAAAGCACAATTGGCGCGTTTTTTAAATTTCGACAGCACTTCTGACAACGCCGCGCAGTTGGTGAACAATTACGATTGGATGAAAGAAATTTCACTGATTGAATTTGTGCGCGACATAGGCAAACACATTACCGTAAATTATATGATGGCGAAAGATTCAGTAACCAAAGCGTCGCCGCGGTGTGCCGCGTCTGGTAAGGACGCCGCCGGCGCAGTCCCAAACGGTCCAGCGTCGGGTACCAGATCCGATG
>JAWOHJ010000241.1:0-8856 GCA_046485225.1 Lutibacter sp.
AGGCCGTTTTGAATCTGATGTCTCAAGAAGCAAATGCGACGAGTGCCCTCACGTTAAAGCATGCCACGGTATCTTCGGGCCTCATAGAATTTGATACCTCCGTTAAAGCGAAAGAATATTATAATCGTTATGTTAAACTAAATGACAGCGTAAACGAGGCCAATCAAAAAGCCTTAAACAAATTTGTAAAAGTAAAGTATGATACAGAAAAAAATCGTGAAGAAAATTTACAATTAAAAATTATTGCTTCAGAAAAAGAATTGGAATTGGAAAAAGAAAAAACCACAAAAATAATTACCGGTATCTCAGGAAGTTTCACAATAGTGGGATTGTTAATTTTTGTTTACTATCGAAAGCAAAAACACCAACAAGAGAAAAGGGCAGAAGTCTATAAAACAGAAACTCGGATTTCTAAAAAAATTCATGATGAAGTTGCAAATAATGTGGTGAACATTATGAACAAGGTTCAATATACAGAAAATCCTAAAAACGAACTATTAGACGATTTGGAAAAAGTGTATTTATTGACCCGCAATATTTCTCATGAAAACAATTCCATTGAAACAGGAGAAAAATTCGAGTATTTTTTAAAAACAATGTTAACAAGTTTCAATGCTGATAAAACCACCGTTATCCTGAAAGACATCCATAAAGTTGCCTTGGCTGAAATCTCAAAAGAAAAACAAATTGAACTGTATAGAATTCTGCAAGAGTTAATGGTAAATATGCGCAAACACAGTGAAGCTTCATTGGTGGCAATAACTTTTCAAAATATAAAAAATCAGTATACCATTAATTATTCCGACAATGGTATTGGATTGAATTTGGATGAATTAACTTTCAAAAATGGACTTGCAAATGTGGAAACCCGTATAAAATCATTAAATGGAACCGTTACCTTTGATACTGCATTAAACCATGGGTTTAAGGCATCTATAAGTTTTAAAAATTAAAAATCATGTTTCAAAAAGTATTGATAGCAGAAGATATGGACTTTATTAATAGCGGAATAAAGGCCGAACTCACCAAATTAGGTATAGGGCAAATCGATTATGTTCAATATTGTGATGAAGCATTGTTAAAACTAAAAAGAGCGCATTTAGACCATATTCCTTATGATTTATTGATCAGTGATTTATCATTTGAGAAAGACGCCACAGAACAACATATAACTTCAGGAGATGCGCTGGTAAAAGCTGTAAGAAAGGAGTTTCCTGATTTGAAAATTGCAGTTTTTTCTATTGAAGACAAAACCTATACCATACAAAAATTATTCAATGAATTTAAAATCAACGCTTATGTATGGAAAAGCAGGGACGGATTGCGGGAACTAAAGCAGGCCTTGCAAAAAATATACAATTCAGAAAGTTTATATATCTCTCCACATTGCGCAAATACCATTTTTAAAAGTGAAGCTGTTGAACTGGCTGACTATGATATTTTTCTTATAAAATGTCTTTCTGACGGATATTCACAAGAGCAAATTAGTGATCAATTAAAAGAAAAAAATTGGTTGCCGACAAGCATAAGTTCCATTGAAAAAAAATTAAAATTCTTAAGAGAACATTTTAACGCCAACAATCCCACGCATTTGGTCTCTATTGCTAAAGATTTAGGACTTATTTAAAAAAATATAACAAAATAATTTTTGCCTTACGGAAAGCCGTAAGGTTTTTTATTTTTAGGAAGTTACCTTTGAAGTAATATAGGGGAAATTTGCTAAACCAGTATTTGAAAAAGATTGAGAAATGCTAAAACCTTGCGGGAATCCGTAAGGTTTAGCTTTTTAAAATATCTACATTTGGATATTAAATTAAAAATTTTCAGAAAAAAAACCTTTAAATAAATGTTCATCTATGGATGACATTTATTTGATTTTAAACCTCAAAAAAACAATGAATACAATCCTATTGTCCGCCTTTGCCCTCGCTGTCATCTATATTAGCTTCTATTACAGAATTACAGCTAAATAACACCAACATTTTTGCTTAACTAATTATTTGTGGCACAAACACAACAAAACACATTTGATTGTATACAAATTACCTATACCCTTTAAAAACTATAAAAAACTACCTGTGAAAAAGATTGAAATTGCATTTGTAATTGCTTTTGCCATAATTGTTTGGAGTTGTTCCTTTGTAATAATGAGCCTTGCCATATTTTCTTAAAAAAATATAAATTAAAAAAATTTAGTTTATTAATTATTCTTTAGGGGTTTAGAATAATTTTTAATAAAAAAGCACCATTCTAATAGATGGTGTTTTTTGACTTTAGCACATTATAGCATAAATTAAAATAAGTAATTACTTTTTCACTGGGGGCAATAAATTTTGATTATTTGCTTTTTCTCATGAAATTTTAACTTCACAGGGAATTGTAAAATAAAAAGCAGCTCCCTTTCCTGGTTCACTTTCAACCCAAATTTCACCTCCAAGCATCTCGACATAAGCTTTAGAAATGGATAAGCCCAAACCCGATCCTTGCAAGGCCTTGACATCCTCAATATCGGCTTGAACAAATCGGTCAAAAATAGCACTTTGTCTATGCTTATCAATCCCAATACCAGTATCTTTTACATAAAACTCAACGATGGTTTCTTTCTTGGAAACGCCAATTTCAATAGTTCCTTTATCGCAATACTTAATTGCATTTTTAACTAAATTTACAAGTATTGCGTTTATTTTATGGTTGTCTGTTTTAATAGTCATTTCATTTGAAGGTAATGCATTTTTTATGCTCAACAATATTCCTTTTCTTATCGCTTCCGTGTTGAAAAGGGCATGAACTTCGTTTATTTGTTCCAAAACAGTAAACTCTGAAATAAGTATTTCCATTTGACCCGACTCTACTTTTGAAATATCAATAATATCATTGATGACATTTAGTAACCTATTTCCGCTTTTCTTAATGATCTCAAAATATTTTGCTTGCTTTTCAGCGGTCAATTCAGGCTGCTCTAGAAGTTCAGAAAAGCCTAAAACAGCATTCATGGGCGTTCGAATTTCGTGACTCATATTGGCTAGAAATGCTGATTTCAACCGACTGCTTACTTCTGCTTTTTCCTTGGCAATGCTTAGTTCAGCATGGTTTTCTTTTAACAGTTCGTTAATAGTAACCAATTCCTTGTTTTTATCCGATAAATCTATTGTTAATTTACTGGCCATTCTTTTCGCAAATAATGCGGTATTAAATATAGAATACATTAAAAAACTTAACAAAAAACTAATTAAAATTCCTCCAACCAAAACAATATAAGGTAAACTGATAAAAGAAGAACTGATTATTGGTTGCGTAAATTGTAAAGTCCATTTTTTTCCACTCAATTCAAAAGGTAATAATATTGTGTTTGATTGTAATTGATTATTGCTGTTACTTATATTTTTTTGACTGTCAAACAAAAGAAATTCATTTGAAATGCGATTACCATCATAAACTTTTATATGAAGTTGATTGCGAATATCTAAATTAATCTGGTCAAGCACACCATTCATAAAGTTTACCATTCTAAAAGAGCTGGCTACCCAGCCTTTAATCGCAACTCTTCGCTCATTAATAGTATTTAAAGAAAAGTTTTTTTCATAAACCGGGGAATATATTATAAATCCTGTACTCGTTATAGGAGAACCTTCCTGAATAAGCGTTACTTTATCTGTTAGCATTGTTTTATTTGAATCCCTGGCAATTTCAATTGCTTTTTTCATAATAGGATTCGAACTTATATTAAACCCTAAAGCCTTAATGTTTCGGTCTTCTAAAGGTTCTATGTAAGAAATTGGTGTGTATATTTCTCCAATGCCGGGCGGATACACTTTATAATCATTGGAGAATATTTTTTTAAAACGCTGCTCATGATTTTCAATTTGGTAGTTTGGCACAATCATTACATAGGAAATCCCTTGAAAACCTTTTAAATATTCAGCAATTTTACTTTTTTCAACAAAATATTTCCAGTCATCTTTTGTGACAGTATCAGATGACATAAAAAAAGAAGCACAACTTCGTGAAAATTGCACTTGAGAGTCTAGCATACTTTGAATCCTGAATTTTATATCGACAGCACCCGCTTCAAGTTGCAATTTATCGTGCTTATTTAGGTTTTTTTCAGCATAAAAAGCCAAAATAAAAGTTATAATAAGACCGGCGATAAGAACAGCCAAAGATGTAAGGAAATCTTTGGACCTTGGCTCAATCTTAGTCAGAAGGGGTTTCTTCACTTTTTTATGCAGATTTATTTTTCTAAAATTAATGAATTTAAATTTCTTTCCCCTAAATAAGTTAATTTTTTCTTAAGAAACACTAATAATCATTATTAATTGAAGAAGATAATTCATTTTATTCAATAGCGGTTATTTTTTTGCCGATGGTTACGCAATCAAAACAAATTTGAAAGCGCAATTAATTCTGGTAAATCGGTAATAAAATTTGCAGATTATTATAGAAATAAAGAAAAAAAGGCGCTTTCATCCTACCATTCACCCGAAAACCTTTTGATGTATTTCGCAACAGAATAAGAGCTCAAAGAAAATTCAATAAACGCGCTATAATCAAAATGATTTGGTTTATTTCATGCTTTGTTATATTTAAAAATTTATCCATCAGTGTAACTAAAGTCACATGCTCCCCAAAAGCAAGACCTTATATTCGCGTTCTCAATGCAGATAAAATTCTACATAGCTATTTTTTTTGTTGTGGTTTTCTTAGGGAAATTCATCACTATAGATTCTAAATTCCTTGGGGTTTTTGTTGATTCTGATGAAATTACCATAGTCAATCCATTTTGCAAAAAACTGCAATCAAACACGCCTAAGGAAATACAAAGTTTTGACGAAGCATCTTTATTCAACAATATTACTGTTGATGTAATTTGCGCTTCTCCTTTTCAATTTGAAATTCACAATGAGTCAATCGCATTTGCAGCACCGAATTATCAAAAACACAGTTATCAAACCCAATCGATAATCAGTAACTACCGGGATAAATTTTATCCTCCGCCAAAAGTATAATTTTACTTTTTTTCAGCAACATTCCATCAGCCGGTTTACTTAAATGTTTCCTGAGCTTACTTTATTTTTTTAGCAAAAACTGTTTTAAAAATTTTGAGCAACGGTTTGCATTACGGCTGTATTCACTAACTATTTATACCTATAAAAATGACGAAGATTTCAGTAAATATGCACTCCATACAAATCTTTAGGGTAATGCTAAGCGGTATTTTTTTGGTTGCGGGGTTAAGCCACCTTTTCAATATAGAAAAAACGCTTCAAAAAATTGACCAGGCAACATTCAAAGGACTTGCCTATATATTTGGTAACCCAACATTAATAATCATCCTTTCCGGAATTGCCATGTTAATTGGCGGATTAAGTCTGATGATTGGTTTTAAAACCAAATGGGCCGCAATAATTTTGGCAGCTTGTTTAATTCCTATTACCCTTACGGTTCAGGTTGGCCAAATGAACAGCCTTGGTCCGCTGTTTAAGAATATCGCAATTTTTGGCGGACTCTTATTTTTTATACTCAACGATTTTAAAATAACTCAAAAAACATAAATATGAAAAATATAATTTTAAGCACAATAGCAATGGTTTTTGCATTTTCAACATTTTCTGCAGAAGCACAAAACAGGATGTTCCACAAAAAAAACAATTATGTGGTTCTCACAAAAACAATCCAGCAATTACAGCCTATTATTATGACTGCCGAATCCTTGGCGCAAGAAGACGGAAGGAAATTCGGGGATTTTCAGGTCATCATCTGCGGAAAAACTGTAACCGATTTAACCGATAAGGAAATGATGCGAAATTTTATGGATAAAGCCGAAAAAGCACATGTAAAGATCGTTATCTGCGGATTTTCACTCAAGCAATTTGCAGTTGATCAAAAAGACATTCCTCAGGAATTGGAAGTCGTTGATAACGGCATTTTACACAATTTTCAACTTCAGAAAAAAGGATATTTAAGTATTGAACTTTAAAAACATTTTATGAAATTAAGTAAAAAAGCAACATATACAGGATTGGGCATATTCAGTTCCTTAGTATTGGGTTCCTGCAAGCAATTGGGCGCCACAGAAAATCAAGCAAATTCCAAGGTACAGGACACAATCCAAATCACTATTTTGCAAACGGCCGATATTCACGGCCAATTGGACACACATCCCGAGTTATTCTGGGAAAATGGGCGTATCATATTTAAAGAACGTGGTGGGTTCTCAACTCTTAAAACCTTGTTTGATGATGAGCGATCCAAAAACCCGAACAGAACAATTATTGTTGATGGCGGGGATTTGATACAGGGAAGCGGCTATGCTGCCCTTTCCAATGGTGCCATTTTCCCCGAAATAATCAGGAAGATGAACTATGATTTGTTGATTCCCGGAAATTGGGAAGTTGTTTACGGGAAAGAATCTATGATGGATGTGCTAAATGCTTATGGAACTCCCGTAATTGCACAAAATATGTATCATGAAAAAGATGGAAAACAACTTTTTCCTCCTTATTGGATCAAGGAAATTGAAGGGATTAAACTTGGTTTTATCGGGATAAACGATCCGGATGTTCCCTTGCGCCAAAATCCAATTTTTAGTGAAGGAATGACATTTAGCGGACTTGATGAAAACACAGTGAAACTCATTGATGAGCTTAAAAATGAAAAAAAAGTAGCTGTTTTATTCCTGGTTACACATATGGGAATTTTTAAACAGGTGGAATTGGCAAATAATGAAATGGCTAAAAACGTGGATTATATTTTAGGGAATGACACGCACGAAAGAGTGCGCAAACCTATAGAAGGAGATTATGCCAAAGTAACCGAACCCGGTGCTTTCGGTTCTTTTGTCGGGAAATTAAATCTGTATTTTGTGGATGGGAAACTTGTAAAAGACGATTATGAATTAATGGATGTGGACCCTGAGAAATATGCGGCAGATGCAGTAATTCAGGCATTGGTGGATAATGCAAAGGCTCCTTATATGGAACATTTGGAAACCGTAATTGGTTATACCAACACGCCGATGTATCGATATTTAACAGTCGAAAATCCTACTGATAATTTTATTACCGATGCTGCCCGCTGGAAAACAGGTGCCGATATCGCTATTTCTAACGGTTTTAGATTTGGAAATCCAATAGTGCCGGTAAACGGAAAACCCGCGCCCATTACACGTGCAAATTTGTGGAATCTAATTCCGGTGAATGAAAAGATAAAAACAGGAAAAGCCACAGGAAAACAAATTAAAGCCTGGCTGGAAAGGGAAATGCACAATACCTTTGCCCAAAACCCCACCGAACGATTTGGTGGCTGGCTGGTTAGGTTTTCAGGAATGGAAGTTGATTTTAGCAGTCAGGCACCAAGAGGACAGCGCGTAAATTCGGTGAAAGTTAAAGGACAGGAAATGCAGGATGATGCATATTATACCATCTCTGCCTGCGTTCGTCCCGGTGATCCTCTGGATAATTTATGCCGAATCCCAAATGTGAAAGATGTTGAGGTAAAAGACTATACCATTCATGACGTGCTGGAGGCGTATTTAAAGTTGAAATCTCCTATCTCCCCAACAATAGAAGCCAGGGCGTATGCTGATGATTTAGGACCGTTCTCTTTTTCTACTGTTCCGGGAACTGATTATAAATTTCAATAGGTTTTTAATGATTTGGTGATGAACCTTAAAACGGCAACGCCTTTGGCGTTGCCGTTTTTTTATGCAGTCTCCTAAATAAATTTAATAAATAATTTGCAGTAAAATTTTTATGAGCAGGAAACTGAAAATTATAAATAGTTGTATATGAAATATTTAAGCAATTTAACGCAATTTTAAAAATGAAAGGGTTAATTCAGATAATATGAATACATTTGCACGAAATTTGAAAACACTATTTATGAAGCGTATCAATGAATATAAAAAAATATTTAAGGTAGAAGGAGAAATTGATCTGAAAGAACTGAAAACTACTTATAGAAGTCTGGTGAAAGAATGGCATCCGGATAAATTTCAGGACGAAGAAAAAAAGCATGAAGCAGGAATTGTAAGTACAAAAATTATTGATGCCTATCATTTTTTAGTTAGTATCGCTCCCGAAACGAAAGAGGCCAATCTGGCAGAATATGCCAGTTTAACTGCCGAATCAAAAATTGAAAACTTCCATCATAAAAGTATGCTCTTGGAAATTACATTTGCTTGTGGAACCACTTACGAATATTTTGGTGTTAACCAAAACCTTTTTACCAAATTCGTGAATAGCGGTCAGCGATCTAATTTTGCCAAAAGAAAATTATACAATTCTTTCCTTTACAGAAAGTCAAAAAAAGCTGCCTAACAGCCTAAATGTAGATTAAAAAGAAATGAGCCCGATAACGTATCGGGCTCATTTTTTTAATTATAAATGTATCTAAATTATTGGTTGCAGTCTGCATTGTCAATCTTTTTTCGAGGTTTATTCAAATTCATCTGAAGTTGATTCCAAATTTTGAATAAAAAAACTGACCGCATTGCCACAAATTTAAAATTGTTTTTTCATTATTCAGGGCAGCTTTACGCTTTCGAAGTTTTTCTTTACATCATAATATTTACAAGACCCTTACTGCTTTTACAAATCTGCGTGTGTAGCTCTCTTTTTTCAGACTTGTAACAATCACTTTCATTTCACGACCGGAAGATGCGTGGATAAAATCGCTTTCATTTCCTTTCGGATTTGTAACGATACCCAAATGACCGATTACATTTCTGCTTGGACTCAAAAACACCAGGATATCTCCCTTTCTTACACTGTCAATAGCGATTTCTTTACCAAAATTTTTAAATTGAGATGAACTTCGTGGAACCTGAATTTCAAAATTCTTAAAAACATAGTAAAC
>JAWOHJ010000300.1:0-7179 GCA_046485225.1 Lutibacter sp.
ATTCCGCTTTTGGATGCACGACGAATGGAAGTTTACAGCCAGGTTTTTAGTGAAAAGAATGAAAAAATGAGAGAAGTTACTGCAGATATAATTGATTCCGATTCTTTCTCGGAGTATTTAAATGCGGAAAAAGTTTATTTTTTTGGTGACGGTGCCGAAAAATGTAAAGGAATTATTACCCACAAAAATGCAGTTTTTATTGATGATAAATTTCCTTCATCAAAAGAAATGTCGGTTATTTCTTATCAAAAATACCTCAACAATGAATTTGAAGATGTTGCCTATTTTGAACCTTTTTATTTGAAGGAATTTTTAGGGGTAATTTCAAAATAGTAATTTAGTTTCCGTTTAAAATATTTCCAAAATCCTAAAATTAAGTTATTCAAAACCAACATTAAAAATTTGATTAGCTTATCTAAAATTTAATTTTTAGTTGCTCCAATGCTTTTTTCGCTTCTTTCTCAGGCAGGTTACAGGCTGAATTTACACAAACATAAATAAGCGTTTCTGCTTCAATAAAGCGATCTTTCAACAATGGCATATTGCTTTTTTTGGTACTTCCGGCAATTAATTTGTTGGGAATGTAATGTTGATTAATTTCTTTAAGATGATTCAATGCGTTGTTGCCAGCAATGGCGATTTCATAATATTCCCCAACAAAATTTGAACCCAATTGCAGCCAATTTGAATATCCCGAGCCATATTGTTGTGTTCGTTCTTTCACATTCTGCAACATTTGTTCGCTCACTTTTAAGTAATAACTGTTGGCATAATAATGACTTAATTTAAATAAATTTTTGGCCATAATAGAGTTTGAAGCCGGCATTACATTGTCCTCAATTTCCATTTTGCGCGCAATTAAATCGTCATCCTGGTTTGAAGTAAAATAAAACATGGAACGGTTTTCATCAAAAAAATGATCAAAAGCATAATCGGCCAATTGCTTGGCGGTGCTTAACCACAATTCATTAAAAGTGGCTTCGTACAAAGATATAAAAGCATCAATTACCGTGGCATAATCTTCCAAATAACCGTTTATGGTGCTTTTGCCATTTTTATAACTGTGGTTTAAATTTCCGTCTTCCTGCAACTGTTTGGTGTAAATAAATGTCGCATTTTTTATGGCGGCATCTAAAAAACGTTGCTCGTTAAAAACCGAATAGGCATCCACATAACCTTTCAGCATCAGGGCATTCCAGGAAGTTAACGATTTGTCGTCGAGTCTTGGACGTTCTTTTTTGGCACGTTCCTTCACCAATAATTTTTGCCAGGCAATCACTTTATTTTCGAGTTCCGTTATTGAAATCGTGTGCTTTTTGGCAACTTCCGCATCACTATTTTTTCTGATTAATACATAATTGTCGTGTTCCCAAAGTCCGTAATAATTAACGTTAAAATAGTCGGCAAACAAGTCGTAATCTTTTCCTAAAATGGATTTCAATTCATTTTTGGTCCAAACATAAAAAGCACCTTCTTCCAGTTTTCCTTCCGCATTAAGGCTATCGGCATCCAAAGATGAGTAAAAAGCGCCTTCATTGGTGGTAAGTTCGCGTTCAATGAATTCGAGCGAATGGTATACTGTTTTTTTATACAATTCATTTTTTGTGGCCTGATAAGCTTCAGCGTATAAACTCACCAATTGTCCGTTGTCGTACAACATTTTCTCAAAATGCGGCACGTGCCATTTTGCATCGACCGAATAGCGCGAAAATCCGCCGCCAATTTGGTCGTAAATACCGCCATAAGCCATTTTTGTGAGGGAAGTATTCACATAATTCAGCATTTCATCATTTCCTGAACGAACTGCATAATTCAATAAAAATTGGTAATTGTTAGGCAATGGAAACTTAGGAGCGCCTTTTCTTCCACCCAAATCAACATCCATATTTTGTTTCCATTCGCGTACGGCATTGTCCAAATCAGCCACCGTAAAGGCTTCCATTTTGTCGTTAAACGCCATTAAATCTGAATTTTTAATGCCTTCAGTCAATCTTTCGGCATATTCAATCGCTTTTTCAGGTGTTTCTTCGTACAAATTTGCCAACTGTTCCATCGCATTAATCCAGTTGTCTTTAGGAAAATATGTACCTCCCCAAATGGGTCTTCCGTCGGGCAAAGCCACGCAATTTAATGGCCAGCCACCTCTGCCCGTAATTAATTGGATGGCGTTCATATAGACCTGGTCAACATCGGGACGCTCTTCCCTGTCGACTTTTATATTGATAAAATACTTATTCATCACTGCTGCCACTTCTTCATTTTCAAAACTTTCATGTTCCATCACATGGCACCAATGGCAGGAAGAATATCCCACGGAAATTAGCAATAATTTGTTTGCTGATTTGGCAAGCGCCAGGGTTTCCTTATTCCACGCATACCAGTTTACGGGATTGTGCGCGTGTTGCAGCAAGTACGGACTTGTTTCTTTTATGAGGCTGTTGGTGAATTTATGTTCGGGCATTTTGATTGCGGTTTTTTAGTTGAAATAAGTAAAAAAGAAGGCATAAAAACACTATCCTTAATTTTTTATAAATATAGTAAATTGTAAATTCATTTTGTGTTACCTGCTTTACGATTGGGTTAAATTTTAGAAAGTGAGGTCATGAGGCTTTTGGATATTTTTTTAAATGAGGCCAATTTCTCATTTCATTATTTTTTAAAAAAATATCAGAAAAACTATAGGATGGGAAGTTAAACTTTAAAAGCACAACATCGAACCCAGAATTGTAGTTTATTTTGAATAAATGCTGAATTAAATACCCCCATAAAAACAATTGAAGATTCAAGATAAAGCCAATCTATAAAGGCCTGGCATATTCCCGATACGAAGGAAAACATGCTTCAATTTGAAATTTAACCACATTCCCAATCTTCAGCAGAAGGATTGGAACATTCAGAAAAATTTAAACTAAGGCTTTTACACAAAAAAATGTACGGTGATGTTTGGAAATGGGCCGGCGAATTTAAAAAACTGATAAAACATTGGAATAAAATGGAATCAAATAGAAATAGAACTGAGAAATCTAATTGATGACACTAAATACTGAATAGAATACAAAACTTTTTCGCCTGAAGAAATTGCTAGCGCTAGCTTACTTACGAAAATCCTTGTGGATTTTTTAATTTTTGTTTATATTTATTCCGTTGGGTGTAATTTTTAAAAGTTATCTCATTTTATTATTGAAATTAATTAATTTAAATAAAATATAGTATGTTTTTCGAATTAGTATATGATAAAAGTTTAGCACAGGCAAGTTATGTTATTGGTTGCCAAAAAGCAGGAATAGCAGCTGTTATTGACCCTAAAAGAGATGTTGATACATATCTAAAAATTGCGGCTGAAAATGACTTAAAAATAACCCATATTTTAGAAACCCACATCCATGCAGATTTTTTATCCGGCTCCAGAGAACTGGCTCAATTAACCGGCGGCGAACTTTATCTGTCTGATGAGGGAGATAAAGATTGGAAGTATGAATTCCAACACAATAAGTTAAAACACGGGGACTGTATTCACTTGGGTAAAATTGCTTTTGAGGTGATTCACACACCAGGTCATACGCCCGAGCATTTGAGTTTTCTGCTGACCGATTATCCTGCTACGGATAAACCTGTGATGTTATTTACAGGCGACTTTGTTTTTGTTGGAGACGTGGGAAGACCCGACTTATTAGAACAAGCAGCCGGTCTTAAAGGTACAAAAGAAAAAGGAGCACATGATCTTTTTGAATCATTGAAAAATTTTGTTAAAATGCAAGATTACATACTTTTATGGCCGGCTCATGGTGCCGGATCTGCTTGTGGTAAAGCATTGGGAGCTGTAAATATGTCGACAGTTGGTTATGAAAAAATCAGAAACTGGGCAGTGCAACTTTTAAATGACAAAGCCGCGTTTACAGATGAATTGTTAGCCGATCAACCTGAGCCACCAAGATACTTTGCCATGATGAAAAAGCTCAATAAGGTGGATAGAAAACTGCTCACTGAAGTGCCCAAAATTAAAAACTTAAGTGATCTTGAATATCAAGAGGCCATGAAAAAAAGGCTAAAACTTATTGATGCCAGACCAAAAGAACAATTTTCAAAGAATTTTTTGAAAGGAGCAATCAATATCCCGAACGAGAATTCATTTTCAACCTGGATGGGTTGGTTTTTGAATTACGAAGCGTATTTTGTGTTGATTGCAGCACCTGAAGAAATTGAAGACCTTACCAGAAAGCTAATGAGGATAGGTATGGATAATATTTATGGTTTCATTACTCCCGAGCAACTCTTGGAATTTGAAAAAGGAAATCTTAGTAGTTACGAATCTATTGAAAAAGAAGCCGTAAAACACAAAATGAGAGTTGCTGATGTTCAAATCATCGACATCAGAGGAAAATCGGAATACAACGAAGGACATATCGAAGGTGCCAAAAATGTATTTATGGGAACAATGGATGAAAATTTTGATCAAATTTCTAAAGACAAAGAAGCTGTTGTTTATTGCAACACAGGAAACCGATCTGCAATTGCCTATTCGATACTGGTTGCTAATGGATTTGAAAACATCACAAACTATTCTGGTGGATGGGAAGAATGGAATTAGTTAAAATTATTTTTTTGGCATGTTAACTTATGAATTAACAACTAATTTTATGCGGTCAAATTGTTGGGTTTAATTTACTAAAAAGCTGTTGGAACACTTGCAAAAACAGTTTTTGCCAAGTCAACGGTTCAAGATATAACAGACTTGGATTTGGCTAACGTCTCGGCATTTCCTGCAGTTTGGGATTCATTTCTAATAGCCGCAAAATAACTAATTTAGATATCTACTTATGAAAAAAATAGGCTTCAATTTGAAATTGAGCCACTTTCCCATTCCCAACCTTCAGCAGAAGGATTGGAAGATTCAAAAAAATTTAAACAATGGCTTTCCTCCAAAAGAAACAACCCAAATACCATTAAAACCTATGGTAATGCGTTAAAATCGTTTTTGATTTTTTATCGTGATAAAGCAATTTTAACTACATTCCTTAAAAATAAAGTCTGATGTTTGTCAGACCAAACAAGCCCAATTTGGGTAGATTGGGATAATTATGTCAGATCAATTAAGCAAGTGATGTGATAATATAAAAAAATAAATTTTTCGCTTGTTCAATAGATAAAAATATGCTTAACTTTATAAATTATGCTAATAACCACTTTCACTCATGAAACTCTTTTTTTTCATATTCGGTTTCCTTTGTTTTTATAAATGCTCAGGAATGCCAAGGTCCCATGAAACGAAAATTAACGTTTTGATAGTTACTGACGATCGAAAGTTTAACCGTGAAGCATTTTTTGACGTATTTGAGAGTTTTCAAAATATTCACGCAACTGTAATTTCCCACCCAGAAATTCTTGATTTATTTGGAACAGACAGTATAAGAAGTTTTGACGCTATCGTCTTTTATGATATGCCGGAACAGGTTATCCTTACCGACACGCAAAAACAAAACTTCCAGAAATTCTTTGAGGAAGGAGCCCCAGCGATATTTCTCCATCATTCTCTGCTATCCTACCGGCAATGGGAAAAGTTTACAGAAATTATAGGAGGCAGATATTATAATAAATCACCTTTGATTACTGAGCAAGGCGACACCCTGCAGTCAGTTTATCAACACGATGTAAGTTATAAAGTAAATATTGTTGATGCTAAGCATCCGATAACACTGGGCATGGAAGATTTTGAAATTCTGGATGAGACCTACAATCATTACTACGTGAAAGACGATGTGGAAGTTTTATTGACGACCAATCATCCCTTAAGCGGCCATAAACTGGGATGGATTAATGATTTTGGCAACTCCCGCATTGTTTTCCTCATCAACGGCCATGGGGAAACCGCATATGAAAACCAAAACTTCAGAAGGCTGTTGTATAATGCCATTCACTGGGCAGCATCACATAAGAAGCAGGGTTTTCCTGATAAAATGAAGCAATAAGTACTGTATTGCTGCACTATAATGGATGCATGGAAACCAATCGGATACAAAAACCCAAAGTGAAAGTGTTGATTGAAGAAAGCGATTCGAAAACCAGCAAAAGTCATATACGTCAAACTTTAGCATTCATTGGTAAACACGCCCAATTAACGCAATAAGTGATCTTAGGATACCTATCCTTTTATTTGAATAAAACCCAGGTACGTTTAAGTAAAATTTGAGCAAAATGATTTTTTATCATTTGCAAAGTTTTCCCTCAATTCAATTTCCGACCTTTGCCTTAAAAGATAAAGAAAATGAATTGGATTGTTTTAATCATTGCTGGCTTATTTGAAGTTGCTTTTGCCTTTTGTTTGGGAAAAGCGAAAGAAACCACAGGAAACGAAATGTATTTATGGTATGCCGGTTTTCTTGTTGCCCTTGCCATAAGTATGGGACTTTTAGTTAAAGCAACTCAAACTTTACCAATTGGAACAGCTTATGCCGTATGGACTGGAATTGGAGCAGTTGGCACTGTTTTAATCGGAATTCTTGTGTTTAAAGAACCCGCAACCTTTTTGAGACTGCTTTTCATCACCACTTTAATTGGCTCTATTGTTGGGCTAAAAGCAGTTACGCACTAGAATTGGAAAAGCGCAAGCGCATATTATGCAGGAGACATCGGATTTTAAGCAACCAAGTTAATGCCTAATTTCTTTTGTTTCATCAATCCATTATTTTATCTTAATAGGATTACCTGCCAAGAAAACAGGTTGCACATTGCTTATTACAACAATATATAGCCCATCAAAAATTAAAAGTCATTGCAAAAAAATTCATTCTAAACACAATTAAAGACAATGATAAACTGGCTGAAAAATCTTCAAAAAATTTAGCTCATTATTTGGATTACGACCAACACGAATAAAGTAAAAAACACTGCTGATAACAACGATTAACCGCTATGTTTAAGGCTCGGTTTTTCAATCAAAAAACCTATACGAATCGAAATATTGACTATATTTGCAACGGTTTTTAATCACCGCCAATTCGCCAAGCTACAAGATGTTCTCTGCGATGCTAACAAGCCGAATAAATTAAACGACAATAGAATAAAAGATCTTCTTGACATACTGAGTCTCGAGTTCAAATCTTATTCAATTGAGAAAAAATTATCACCATATCCTCAATAATTAAAAGATTTTTTTATAATAGAAATATACAAGTAATGAAA
>JAWOHJ010000013.1:0-5071 GCA_046485225.1 Lutibacter sp.
CCCTTGCTTGAAGAATAGAATAATGAGTTTTGAAAAATGAAATTCACCCCTAACCCCTCTTTCATTTTTCAAAAAAAAAACAAATTTTTTTCAATTACCCGACAGTAAACCTAGGAAAGATGGATATAAAAAATTTTCATCGCACAACAGCGCCTAAAAGGTTCGCTCCCTCGCTTGCGCTCAGTCGCTCACGCAAATTTAGCCATCTTCGCTCGTGTGATGAAAAGATTGTATCACACTCGCTCCGAAGCTAAACTTCTTTTAGCCGCCGACGTTAGATGAAATATTTCTTTTCTTAATCATTTACTTTATAAATAAAAATATGGAAATCACAATTTTTTTAGCAAAATTTTGGGGGAGTCTATTCATGGCCCTCGGTGCAATGTCTGTTGGTGCAAAATTCTTGGGCAGAGTCATAGAATATACTGAAGATAAAACTATTACTATCTCTACTGGCTATATAACCTTTTTGCTTGGCTTGGCCACTGTAGTTGCTCATAACACTTGGGTTGCAGACTGGCCAGTTGCTGTAACTATCTTAGGATGGGTTACTTTATTTAAGGGAATTGAAAAAATGGGATTTCCTGAACGTATTAATAAAAAGGCTCAAATGTTCAAAGGAGGACAAATGCTTTGGGGTTGTGTCATCTTCCTTATTGGAGTTTTTTATTTTTGGATAAGTTTACAAGTTTAAACAAAAAAGAAAAGGAATACATCAGCTAACACTGCGTATGCGGTTACGCAGGAACGTTATGCGAAATACATGTTTTTACCGTGACTAACATTCTGTGTAAAATCAAAATCCGATTTTGTTTTATTTTATTATAAGGGGAATACAAGGTGTTTTCTTCGCTCCCTTCGGTCGCTTCGAAAACGTTTTTTATTTCTTATTCCGCCTTTCTTCCGCTCCCTGTTTCCATGCTAATTCAAACAGACCTCTGAGTATATTTGCCAAAGCTGAACTTTCAATCATTACGCCCATAAGGTTTGGCTTTTTAAGCAACGCCATAATAACTTTATTTTCATAAATATTTATTTCGCCGCCGAATTCTTTTATTCCCGGCAAATCCTCGGGCTTGATCCAGCGATAATTTGTATATTTGAATGAACCTTTATAATCTTTCATCCACGCCCTGCCGGCTGGTGTATCAAGCATGAGAATGCGTTCTTTTATTTTTAACCTGCTTCTTTCCCTGTTATATTCCTTGCCCCACTTCTGAAACTGAGGAATATCCCATCCTTCAATATCCAAAATTGATAAAATCTCCTGTTTTGAATCGAGCGTCTGATTAAATATTGCCTTTAATCCTGCGACACCTTCCTGATATTTAATAACAGGTTTTTCAGCCAATTTATAAAGAGAAATTAAATCCGGAAGCCGATCTTCCGCTTCTTTCAACCACCTTTCCCACTGGTTTTTTGCATTCTGGATAAACTGGATTAAACGGCGCGGATGCTCAGCCACAAAACGAATTTTTGTACCTTTACCTGAAACCCGGTTAACAAATCCATGTACGCTTAATTTTTCAAGAATTTGATAGCCAAAAGTACGTGTAATGCCGGCCTTTTTTGTAATTTGGCTAACCGTTGAAGGCCCCAGCTCCAAAAGCGCCTGATACACTTTTGCAGAATTTTCTTCGAGCCCCAAATCTTTGATTAAATTTTCCATATTTTTATTCTATCATTAATTTTAAATTGTGTCACCAATTACTTACAAAATATTTTAATTTATCAGTTTTTACTCTATTAAAGCCATTTTAGAATTTAATTTTGAATTATGGTGTTTACAATATTTGCAAATTTAATATATTTAGCTTCCAATTTCACGATGGGCGTGAAAAAGGCAAAGTTCTTTGAAAAGGAGAAAGAAATGTCAAATCGTCCTTGGTATGAGGAATCCATGCTGTCGGCAGGGGCAACCAGAGATCCGGAGAAACGGCGGCAGTATGAGGAGCATGTGGGAAGGTGCAGAGCCACGATGCCTGCACAAGCGCCTACGTGTACATGCCAGCCGAAGCAGGAGGAGCCGCCACGCCGACCTGCGGAGGAAAGCGTGGCCATGAATAAGAAACCAACACTCCTCGACATCGCTCGGAGGGCAGTGGTAGAGGACAATGATGCTCGGAATCCGTCCGACCTCACTTCCACCATCGAGTCGTGGTGGGTTCCGGGTGCCAAAGCCCTCGGGCTGACCGTTTCCGTCTACTACAATGAGGAAGAGCCGGTTCAGCCGCCCGAGATACGCGCGTGGTTCATCAACGAGGAGAAGACTCACTCATGGCCAAGGCCGGACAGCCGCGGTTTTCTTCCGCCAGAGGAACACGCCCAATGGCGTCGTCCGCGAGAGCTGGGCGAGATTATGGAATTCCAAGGAAGGAAGTATGTGCTCATCGGCTTCATTCAGACCGAATACTGGTCCTTCGGTGTCGTCGACAGTGCCGCTTTCGTGCCTGCAGAGGAGATTCAACTCTGAATCGTACCTTAACTAAGGCCGCCGCGAAATAAAGTGTATTATGTCCATTTCACAAATGTGACATAGTGCCGATCATAAAGACCAGCAGTTAATCTGTTGGTCTTTTTTAATAAATATATTTGGGGTTCGGGCATTCACCCCTTTAATTCCCCTCTGCCCTTCGCCAAATGGAATCAATTCGCCATTAAAACTACACTTTTACGTAATACTACGGTAATGTTCGCATATGCGCCGACGTTATACGACATGAAATATTTTTTTTATTTACTTCTATGAGCTTCCACCATTAATTTAAGTTTCTGTTCAATTAAGCCTTTATTATTTACAAATAACTTCAATAAATGTATAAATCCCAATGCTTTACGATGACTGCGAGATCCATCCGGACTGATCTCTTCATATTCAACTGCTGGATGCAATTGTCGTATGCCTTTTGAAGAAATATAAAATTCATTTGTTAACCTAGTTTTATCAGTAATTTTAATTATCTGATATCTATGATCAAATAAAATAGTGCAACCATATATGCTATCAGGGCTATCGGTAATTTCTAAATCTTTATGTAAATTGCTTAATATAATAAAGACCTTATGCAATTGTTTTGCCAATGCTTCTTTAAAAATTTGCTTTTCTTTAGTATCCATCGTAGACCAATTCTCCTCAAGTTGTTTTATAAACGGAATTGTAAATTTAATGCTTTTTTGTGGTTGTTCTTGTGTATTTTTTGGTGAAACGGATGGTCCTTCCATAATCTATAATTAAAATATTATCTTTTAATTATAACATATTTTTGCATTTTTTAAAATTCATTTATTATTTCACATCACACAACAGGTGTATGTTCGGCTCATTTCATCGCCTTTTGCGCTTCATTCGTCCATATTTTTTGCAATGGTGGCCCTTCGGGCGTATTATACCATTGCAAAAAACATCGCACATTCACCGGACGTTAGGCGGTATTTTTTAATAATGGATTTAATGATCTTTATTTGATATTAATATTATTCCATGTATAATTCGCTCCTTTAATAAAAATATTATGGCTCGAAGAAAATTAGATTCAGAACCAAAGCGTAATGAAAGACTCACCGCTTTTATTGATGAAGATGCCATGAAAAGAATTAAATGGGCAGCATTTGTTACAAATAAATCTGTTGGAGAAGTTCTTTCGAATTTAATCAAAGATAATATCAATGAACCGCCAGCGGAAATTGATCAAGATCCATTTAAAAAGTAAAAAACATCACTTAACAGGCGCATAATCAGCTCATTCACTTCGTTCATTCGCCCAAATTAGCCTTTCCTCATGTCGGTGATGAGAATATTATATCACCGCCACTTGTCAGGCTAACTTTGTTTAGCCGCCGACGTTAGGTGAAATGCATTTTCCTTTATAGGTAGAATCCTGGCTTTTTAATAAGAAAACGAATTTGATTTTTCTTTTTTTATAGAGGGGAAGTTAAGGTTATTTCCTTCGCTTCGCTTGGGAAATATTTTATAAAAGGCCCGCCTTACGGCGAGCCAAAGAAAAATTGAAATTCAAATACAAAATTTTTAGATCCTTAACCAACCGCGGAATGCCCTACCGTCATCGTGAAATGTCGGATCGTTCCAACCTACGTCGGTTTTTGCATTTCGCTACAAATTTCCGCAACTCTTTCGAGTGAAAGTTTTGATAATTCAGCCAGCCAATAATTATTGCCTTAAATTATATAAACTCTCGTTATAAAGAATTTCGTACATTTCTTCGGGGCTTTTTCCTTCTCTAGCAAGTTCGCAGGCTCTATTAAAAAATTCTTCTGATTGCACAGGGTCCTTCGTATTGGTGCTTAATCGATTGGTAAAAAAGCGTACGTCACCATCTTTATCAACAAATGTCTTACCGAATTGTATTATGGGCTGGATTGTTATTTCAAAGTTACGGTATAACTGGTTAAAATAAAAATCAATTCTAATGTCATTTATTGTTTCAACTGTTTCATTGAATCCAAATTTTTCCGGTGATTCTGATGATTCAACGGTTTTATCATCATATCCGGGTTCATCAACCGATTGCCCAATGGTAGTCATAATATATCCATTTACTAAACCACGAGCGATCGGATCATCATCAACAGCATCTTCGACACCAGCCTGTTTGGCTTCGGCCATTCTCTTTACGCAATCCAACTCCTCTTTAGATAAATGACTCGGGTCGTAAACTTCAGGTGTATTAATTTCCATAATTTTAAAAGTTAATTATAACAAGATTTTATATCTTACACATATTTCGATAAATTGTCAAGTATGAATTATTATGGTTTTATATACAAACACTTTATGGTGTTTTGGCTCGCAAAATTCACCCCTTTTGTTCCCCTCTTTTGCTCGCCAAAACAAAATCAAATTCATTCTATTAATAAAATGAAACTTAATCGTAATTACGAAAATGTACATCATATAACAGCGCCTAAAAGGTTCGCTCCCTCGCTCCTTCGCTTGCCGCAGCGGTGTCAGTCGCTCACGCAAATTTAGCCATCTTCGCTCGAGAGGCTCGTGTGACTTTAAAGATTGCATCATACCCGCTCCGAAGCTAAACTTCTTTTAGCCGCCGACGTT
>JAWOHJ010000025.1:0-5712 GCA_046485225.1 Lutibacter sp.
GAATTTGATGATTTCACAAAATTGGACATCAGGGTAGGAACCATTATTGAAGCCATAAAAGTTCCGAAAACCAAAAAATTATTGCAATTGAAAGTTGATGTGGGCATTGACGTTCGCACCATTATTTCTGGTATTGCGGAAAGTTTTAATGCTGAAGACATCATCGGACAAAAAGTAACGGTTTTGGTAAATTTGGCGCCAAGAATTTTAAAAGGCATTGAAAGTCAAGGAATGATTTTAATGACCAACACGCCCGATGGTAAGCTGGCATTTATTGAACCTGAAAATGATGTTGTCGCTAACGGCGCGCAAATAAGTTAGTTTTTTACAATTTTTCTAAAGTCGTCATGCTGAACTTGTTTCAGCATCTCACCATATTTGGTTAAATCCTGAAAGAAGTTTAGGGTGAATATTTTAGTCATAATATGATCATTTAAACAGTTACGTTTACTGCAAACTGAAAACTGCCAACTGAAAACCAAATTTAAATGCAACTACTACATTACATAAAATCCTTTACCAACCTTCCGGAAAAAGGAATTCAAAATACGGTTCAATTGCTAAACGAAGATTGCACCATTCCATTTATTTCACGCTACCGAAAAGAAATGACTGGCGATTTGGACGAAGTGCAAATTGGAGAAATTGTGAAGTATAAATTGCAATTTGAAGTTTTGGAAAAGCGCAAAACTGCCATCATTAAAGAACTAACTGCCCAAGAAGTTTTAACCGATGAATTGAATGCGAAAATTATTGCGGCCAATGATTTAATCACTTTGGAAGATATTTATCTTCCGTTTAAGAAAAAGCGAAAAACAAAAGCCGAAATTGCCCGCAGTCAAGGTTTGGAGCCTTTGGCGAAAATTATGATGGGACAGCGTGCCACAGACCTTAATTCGATTGCTTTAAAATATTTAAATAAAGAAGTTGAAACCATAGAAACTGCTTTTGAAGGCGCACAACATATTATTTCGGAATGGATAAATGAGCGAACCGACATCAGAAACAGCATTCGCTATCAATTGGAAAAGTTTGCCATTATTGCTACCGCTGTAATAAAAACAAAGGCCGAAGAAGAAAAAGCACAAAAATATCGTGATTATTTCAATTTTTCAGAATCGTTGAGCCGCTGTCCTTCACATCGTTTATTGGCCATTTTGCGTGCCGAAAACGAAGGATTTATTCGTGTGAAAATTGAAATTGATGATGAAAAAACCATTTCAAAAATAGAAGATCGAATCATTAATTCAAAAAATGATTGTGCCGCCCATATAAAAATCGCGATTCAAGATGCTTATAAGCGATTGCTTTTTCCTGCGTTGGCGAATGAGAGGTTGAATTTAGCCAAAGAAAAAGCCGATGATGCCGCCATTCAGGTATTTGCAAAAAACATGAAACAATTGTTGTTGGGCGCGCCGCTTGGTGAAAAAAACATTTTGGCCATTGATCCCGGATTTAAATCGGGCTGTAAAGTGGTTTGTCTGAACGCTCAGGGCGATTTAGTTTATAATGAGACCATTTATCCAAATGCACCACAAAACGATGTAAAAGGCGCCTCAGGCAAAATCAGTTCTTTGGTGAATGCCTACAAAATTGAAGCGATTGCCATTGGCAACGGAACAGCATCACGTGAAACAGAACAATTCATCAAAAATATCAAGTTTTATAAGGATATAGAAGTTTATGTGGTAAGTGAAGCCGGGGCATCAATATATTCCGCTTCCAAAATTGCACGCGATGAGTTTCCAAATTATGATGTTACCGTAAGAGGTTCTGTTTCTATAGGCAGAAGATTGGCGGATCCTTTGGCTGAACTGGTTAAAATAGACGCGAAATCTATTGGTGTTGGGCAATACCAGCATGATGTGGATCAGACCAAATTGAAAACTGCGTTGGACAGTACTGTGGAAAGTTGCGTGAATATGGTTGGCGTGAATATCAATACGGCAAGTGAATCGTTACTGAGTTATGTGTCTGGAATCGGACCAAAATTGGCTGAGAATATTGTCGCTTTCAGGGCTGAAAATGGAGCGTTTTCTTCCAGAAACGACATTAAAAAAGTGCCTCGATTGGGCGATAAGGCTTTTGAACAAAGTGCAGGATTTCTGAGAATCAAAAATGGAGAAAATGTGTTAGATGATTCGGCTGTGCATCCTGAGAGTTACAAAATAGTGCACAAAATGGCAGCCGATAATCATGTGGCGATTTCTGATCTCATAGGAAATAAGACTGTTTTGCAATCAATTCAGCTGGAAAAATACGTGACGGAGTCTATTGGATTGCCTACATTAAAAGACATCATTAAGGAGTTGGAAAAACCCGGATTGGATCCGCGCCAAAAAGCAAAGGTTTTTACCTTTAACCAAAATATTACCACCATCAACGATTTAAGGGAAGGGCAGTTGCTGCCTGGAATTGTTAATAATATTACCAATTTTGGTTGTTTTGTGGATATCGGTATCAAAGAAAGCGGACTGGTTCACATTTCCAATTTGTCGGATACTTTTGTGAGCGATGTAAATGCCATTGTTACACTGCAGCAACACGTGATTGTGAAAGTTCTCGAGGTAGATATTGCCAGAAAGCGGATACAGCTTTCCATGATTAGGGAATAGAAGTATGAAGTCCAAAGGCACTATCTTAAAAACAAATAAAATAGTTAATTTTTGACATCATAGTTGAGCTGAGAGGACGTTTATCTTGTTGTAGTCTCAACTTTTTTGAGGTTATTTTTTGAGCTTTTTTCAAAGGGAGGCAGGCGTAATGATACCAGATGGCACATTAGTCTTTTAAAGTTAAAACTTATAACATAAAGTTGAATTTCGTTGTAAAATCTTATAATACTTTTACATCATTAACCAACTCATTGTAAATAACTTCAAAAGTTTGTTTTTTTAATGAATTGCCATCTTTTATGGTGAGTCCTTCGGTATTGATAACGGAGTGAACTTTTACACGTAATTTTCCCGGACTTCCGCTAAAAAAGGTATAGGAAAACAGTTTTTTGCAATCGTACATCGTAATGGGCACAATGGGTATTTGATATTCAATCGCCAGTCGAAATGCACCATTTTTAAAATCTGCGAGCACCACGCTTTCGTCATCGGGCACCAAGCCTTCCGGAAAAATACAAATATCCAGTCCGTCATCCAATCTTAATCGGGCTTTGTCAAACACCTCATTTCTGCTTTTTGAATCACTTCTGTCTACAATAATACAGGTTCTCTTATAAAAAAATCCGAAGATTGGTATTTTTGTCAACTCAACTTTTCCCACAAAAACAAATGGGTTTTTTGTAATTGCCAGCATCACAAAAACATCAATCATTGAAGTGTGATTGGGGCAAAACATATAGCTTTTTTCCTTTTTTAAAACTTGTTCTTCTTCCAATTCTACCTTGAAACCCATCACAAAAATGAGGGTTTTGGCCCAGGCCCTGGCGATTTTATAAAAGGCCGGATACATTTTTTCGGTAGAAGTTACTACCAACAATACCGGAAATACGGGAATTATGGTTAAAATTAACCAGCAATAAAACCAGATGCGCCAAGCAAAAATAAAAATGTACCTAAAAATTGCCATAGGCCCCAAAAATAGTAATTTAAATTCTATTCTTATTTTCTTTTTGAAATATGTATTTTTGCTCCTTAAATTTGAAATAATGTCAAGAATTTTAACAGGCGTTCAAAGCACAGGAACACCGCATTTAGGAAATTTATTGGGGGCTATTATTCCTGCAATTACGATGGCGAATGATGCCAACAACGATTCATTTTTGTTTATCGCTGATTTGCACTCGCTAACCCAGATAAAAAATGGAGAAGAATTGCGTCAAAATACTTACAGTACTGCCGCAACCTGGCTGGCTTTTGGTTTGGATGTTAACAAAACTGTTTTCTATCGTCAGAGTGATATTCCTGAAGTGGCAGAACTTTCCTGGTATTTAAGCTGTTTTTTTCCTTACCAGCGCTTAACGCTTGCCCACGGTTTTAAAGACAAGTCCGACAGATTGGATGATGTAAATGCGGGATTGTTTTACTATCCTATGCTGATGGCTGCCGATATTTTACTGTATGATGCAGAAATTGTTCCGGTTGGAAAAGACCAGTTGCAGCATTTGGAAATGACGCGCGATGTTGCCAACCGATTCAACCATCAGATGGGAGATACTTTAGTTCCGCCAGATGCTAAAATACAGGAAGGTACGATGTATGTTCCCGGAACTGATGGCGGAAAAATGAGTAAATCAAGCGGAAATATCATCAATTTATTTTTATCGGATAAAGAATTGCGCAAGCAAATCATGAAAATCCAAACCGATTCCACACCGCTTGAAGAACCAAAAAATCCGGATACCTGTAATTTATTTGCCTTGTATAAATTGATCGCTTCACCAACACAAATTGCTGAAATGAAGGCAAATTATGAAGGTGGAAATTACGGATACGGAACCGCAAAACAAGCTTTTTACGACTTGTTGGTCACAAAATATGCTGTTGAAAGAGAACGCTACAATTATTATATGAATAACTTAAAAGAAATTGATGAAGCCTTGGAAATTGGCGCGGTAAAAGCAAGGGCAGTTGCTGCCGATGTTTTGAAAAGAGTTCGCAAAAAACTGGGATATTAATTTTTTAAGTATGCTTCATCAGCAAAATTACCCGCAAATTTTAATATTGTGTATAGGTGTGTATGCTGGTATTTGCAACCGGTAAATAATTTACGCCAAACCAACATACCAGCAACACCACAAAAGCAAGTGCCAAAATAGAAATTGCCTGTTTTGAATTGTTCGGATGTAAATATCGGTAATGGATGTAAATTAAATAGCCCATCCAGGTTAAAAATGCCCAAACTTCTTTAGGGTCCCAACTCCAATAATGTCCCCAGGCTTCTTTTGCCCATAGGGCGCCAAAAAGCAAACCAAGCGTTAAAAAAGAAAAACCGATGTAAACCAAATTATCTGCCAATTTTAAGGTTTCTATGTTGAAGTTACCCTTTAAATTATCGTACCAACCTTTTATGGCAACAATGCTGGATGCCGCCAACACAGCATATGAAAATAAGTAAACCAGCACATGCGGAATAAACCAAGGACTTTGTAATGCCGGCATAAGTGTTTTTGAATAGGTTTCCGGATTCATATAGTTAATGGCCAAAAACATTCCTGCCATACCAATACTGTAGGCTAAAAACCATTTATATTTCCAACGAATGTAAGTTACAAAACCAACCAAAGGCAAAAATGCGGCATACCATAAACGAGTTTCGCCTAAAGTTCTCATTGGCGGACGGTCTAATGCTATCCATAGTTTAACAATAAACAAAATGAGTACAGCCCATCCTGCTAAAAATAATATGGTTGCAAATTTTAATACCGCTTCTTTTTTGTAAGAAATCAATAAAAACAGCAATCCGATTATCCATAAGATTACAATGATTGAACTATATAAAGGGAAATCTATCCAAGTCATTTTTATTGATTTTTAGTTATTTTATTTCCCATCCAAAACATATAAAATGCACCTGCAATCATCATAAAAATTCCGAGATAAACAAACGGCAGCCAAGGATCTCTAACCAGTTCCAGCACAGAAAGGTCTGACCATTTTCCCATTTTGTCATCATAACTCAATTGGTAAATTTTATATCCTCCATAACTAAAAGGTTTATTCACTTCTAAAACAGTGCTGATTCTTTCACCTTCCTGGG
>JAWOHJ010000104.1:0-2712 GCA_046485225.1 Lutibacter sp.
TTCATTGTCATAGCATTCAGGAGGAAAATAACGTGTTGAAATGTCAGTTTTTAGATCCTAAACATGAAAAATACCATGAAAAATATTTTACATTCACCGAGTTCACACAAAAAAAAGTAAAAAGTTCTAACGGAATTATCGAAAACAGATATTTAATTAAAACCGAAATACTTATTTTTAATGAAATTCATTCCATTGAACTTTCTTTAACAGAAAGAGGTTCTATGAAATTCCCCGTGTTATTGGGAAGAAAGTTTCTGACAAAGAAATTTGTTGTAGATGCTGCCAAAAAAAATCTGTCATTTAAAAATATAATGATTAAAATTTAAGAAAACACCTCGTATGAAAATTGTAGTTTTATCAAGAAATCCAAATTTATATTCAACAAAAAGACTTGTTGAAGCCGGAAGGATTAGAAATCATGAAATGCTGGTGGTGGATCACTCAAAATGTGATATCATTATCGAAAAAAAGAAACCTGCCATAAGATATAAACACGAATTATTGTTGGATATTGATGCTGTAATTCCAAGAATTGGAGCTTCCGTAACTTTTTTCGGAACCGCTGTGGTTCGTCAATTTGAAATGATGAAAGTTTTTACCGCCATTGAATCTCAGGCATTGATGCGTTCACGTGACAAGTTGAGAAGTTTGCAGGTATTGTCGCGCGCCGGTTTGGGTTTGCCAAAAACGGTATTCACCAACTATTCAAAAAACGTGAAAGATGTTATTAAAGATGTTGGCGGAACACCTTTGGTAATCAAATTATTGGAAGGAACGCAAGGTTTAGGCGTTGTTTTGGCCGAAAATGACAATGCGGCCGAATCGGTGCTGGAAGCTTTTAACGGACTTCAGGCAAGGGTAATCGCACAGGAATTTATTAAGGAAGCCGGAGGCGCAGATATTCGCGTATTTGTGGTGGATGGCGTGGTTGTTGGCGCTATGAAAAGACAAGGGAAAGAAGGGGAATTTCGTTCAAACCTTCATAGAGGCGGAACGGCCGAAATTATTAAATTGTCTATCGACGAAGAAAATGCAGCTTTAAAAGCAGCCCGAATTATGGGTCTGGGAATCGCCGGAGTTGATATTTTGCAATCGGCCAGAGGTCCGCTTATTTTGGAAGTTAATTCTTCTCCAGGATTGGAAGGCATAGAAGGCGCTACAGGAGTTGACATTGCAGGAAAAATAATCCATTATATTGAGCGGCATGCCTAATGATTTTAAAATTCTGCATCAAAAAGTTGGTTTGGGCGAAACGGTTCAAATTAACATGGATATTGCCCGTTTAAACACACATTCTAAAATTGAAGTGCCTATCATTGTATCAAGAGGAAAAGTTGACGGACCTTGTTTGTTGTTAATTGGTGGAATTCATGGAGACGAAACCAATGGCGTTGAAATTGTTCGCCAAATTGTTTCTGGCGGGCTGAATAAGCCCAAAAAAGGAACGATTATTTGTATTCCGTTATTGAATGTATTTGGCTTTTTGAACCAGAAAAGAGAATTTCCGGACGGAAGAGATTTGAACAGAATGTTTCCTGGATCCGATAAAGGTTCTTTGGCAAGCAGATTCGCCTATCATTTAATGAGTAAAGTGATACCGAAAGTTGATTATTGTATAGATTATCACACAGGCGGCGCCCAACGTTTTAATTTTTCTCAAATAAGAATTGATGAAAAGGATGAAGAAGTTTTAGCATTGGCCAAAGTATTTGGCTCACCGTATATTGTTTACAGCAAAAGTAAGGAGAAAACCTTCAGGAAAGCCATGGTTGATTTGGGGAAAAAAGTACTGCTTTTTGAAGGCGGCAAATCATTGAGTTTGGATAAAAACGTAACAAAAGTTGGCGTTCAGGGCGCAATTAATATCATACATCATTTGGGAATGCGGGATTTTTCAGCAAAAATCTCAAATCCAACTATAGAGAACCCTTCAATCATTATTAAAAATTCGAAATGGATAAGAGCTAAATATTCCGGAATGTATAGATCGTACATTAATGTTGGGCAAAAGGTTGAAAAGGACGTTGTTTTAGGAAGTATTTCCGATCCTTATGGGCATTTTGAAAAGGTTTTTAAGAACAAAAAGGAAGGGTATATTTTAAATTCAAATCACGCGCCTGTTGTGATTCAGGGCGACGCGCTACTTCATATCGGATTTGAAAATTAAGTGTTAATAGTTAAGAACATATCATTTGGGTACACTTCAAAAGAAGTCATAAAAAATATTGCTTTCACGGCCAATAAAGGTGATTATATTGCCATTATCGGCGAAAGCGGTTCTGGAAAAAGTACCTTGCTGGAAATTATTTACGGATTGCTGCACATTGAAAAAGGAACTGTTCATTGGAATGATGAAAAGTTGCTCGGACCTAATTTCAGGTTAATACCAGGTGAAGATTTTATGAAATACTTGCCGCAGGATTTCGATTTAATGCCTTATACCACGGTTGAAGAAAATATTGGAAAATACATTTCCAGTCAAGATAAAAACAAGGAAAAACGCATTAAAGAATTGCTAAAAGTGGTTGATATGACCGAATTTTCCCAAGCGAAAGTCAAAAACCTGAGCGGCGGACAAAAACAACGTGTTGCCATCGCCAAAGTGATGGCCAAAGAACCCGAAGTTTTGTTGCTCGACGAGCCTTTTAGCCACATCGATAATTTCAGGAAAAACAAGCTGCGCAGAGACCTTTTCAAATATTTAAAATC
>JAWOHJ010000244.1:0-4390 GCA_046485225.1 Lutibacter sp.
ATACCGGCTTATATACTCCGCAGGTTTTCATTCAATTTCAATGCGGCTGAAAAATAATGTACAAAGATCTGCATTCATATCCAAATTCTTCTGTTAATTTTCCTTTTTTCCGGTTGCGTAAAAGACGGAGATTTTGAAACCCCGAATGTGGATTGCACCGAGCCGCAACTTGCGGCAACCACCACCATTCAGCAGGTAAAAGAAATGTACAAATTTGGCGGCGGAAGCATTATTGAAACCGATATAATTATGGAAGGTTATGTGGTTTCAAGCGACAAATCGGGGAATATTTACAAATCAATTTCCATTCAGGACAAACCAGAGAATCCGACGGCAGCCATCAAAATTTCCATCAACCAAACCAACATTTATACCCGATACAATGTGGGACGAAAAATTTATGTGAAGTTGAAAGGTTTGGCGGTTGGCTACAGTTTTGGAAGCGTGCAAATAGGTGTGGCAACCGGAGATGGTTTGGCTGGTATTCTGGGCTCGGAACTCGACAAATATATTGTGCGTTCCTGCGAAGTTACCGAAATAATTCCCAAAAAAGTCGCCATTGCCGACTTGAATAAAGACTTGCTGGAAATGCTGATAGAAATTGAAAATGTGCAATTTAAGTCCAGTGAAATTGGACAAGCCTATGGAAATGCCGACAATACCGTAACCGTAAATCGGGTACTGCAAAGTGTTGACAATACTTGCAATTTTATGTATGAAGTTATCTTAAGGAACAGCGGTTTTGCCAGTTTTAAAAACAATATGTTGCCAGAAGGAAAAGGAAGTGTCGTGGCTATTTTCAGCAATTATTATGACGATTTTCAATTGTATTTGCGCGATACGGACGATGTAAAATTAACGGAAACACGCTGCGATGCGTCCAATTCATTTCTGCCAACGATTTCTTTGGCGGCAGTTAGGGAAATGTATCAAGGAAGTATGGTCGAATTTGGCGTAAGTAACAATTATGTGGTTGAAGGCTATATTATATCAAGTGATGAAAATGGAAGTTTCGAGAAAAAACTGGTGATTCAGGATGCTGTTGAAAATTCCAAAGCAGGTATTCAGTTGCTGGTTGATTCAAAAATATTGTTTGAACAATACAACATCGGGGATAAGGTTTTTGTGAAGTTAAATAAGCTTTATATGGCCAAAAAAGACGGTATTTTAACCATCGGTTTTCCAAAAGGAACTGCCATTACTGAAATTGCCGAAGAAAAAATTGCCGATTTCATTTACAACAGCGGTGAAAATTTTAGCATTATTCCCAAGGAAATTTTAATTGCTGAGGTGCTAAATCCCGCTTTTGAAAACACGCTGGTCACAGTTACAAACGTGCAATTAGCACAAAACGAGCTGGGTTCCGCTTTTACCTATTTCAGCGGCATCAATAACGGATTTCGAACCTTGGAAACCTGCAACGAATCAACAAAACTATCCGTTTTCACCAACGGCAAAGCCACTTTTGCAAACGAATTGTTTCCGCAGGGAAAAGGAAATATCACCGGTGTTTTAAGCAATGTTCTTGAACTGCGAACAGATTTAGATGTGCAGTTTTCAGCAGCTTATGAAGTTTGCGAGGTTTTTGTTCCAAAAATCATGATTACCGAAGTCGCAGACCCTAAAAACAATGTTTCTGCGCGTTTTGTGGAATTGTACAACGCCGGCGAAACAGCGGTTAATTTAACGGGTTGGAAACTGAATAAATATTTAAACGGTGCAACCGCAGTTTCCGGGTCGCCATTGGCATTGACAGGCATCGTGATTCCCCCGGGCGGATTTGCCATCATTGCCGACAGCGAATATAAAACTCTGTTTAATAACATTCCGGATATTGAAACCTCCTATATCTCCGGAAACGGTAATGATGTATATGAATTGGTAAACAATACCGGCGCAAGAATGGATATTTTTGGTATTATTGGCCAGGACGGAAGCGGCACAAATTGGGAATATGAAGATGGCCGTGCTATGAGAAATTTAACTATTTCTGCGCCAAATCCTATATTCACCATCAGCGAATGGACGGTTTATTCGGCAGCTTCAAATACAAGTATTACAAATCCGAATTCACCACAAAATGCGCCAGATGGTTTTAATCCGAGAGTGAGGTAATGCTTTGATTTTTTACCGTTTATAAAAATAAATGACGTTAATAGTTTGTTTTTGAATATTTTATAAAAAAATGTAGGGCGTAAACATAAAATGCATAAATTTAACACGCTAATAAAAGAATAAAAAAAAATTAAATATGAAATTTAAAAAAATGAAAAATGAAAAAAACAATTACCGACCTGAAAGACATCATTAGATTGGGTGGCGGAATGAATTTAGACGCCACTATATTTACCATAGCTGAACTAAACGATTTTGCTGTTCTCGCTGAAAGATCAGGCGCAATTATTCGGGTTAAAAATACGGAAAACCTATCGGTAAATAACTTAAAAGAGATTGCTAAACTTGGTCGAGGTAAAGTAATTTTTGAATTTTAAACCAATACTAAAGTAAATAAATAATAAAAAATTGCGGGTTAAAACCCGCACTTTTTTTTTGATATATCGTATCTTAAAGAAGTAATTTTTTTAAAGATTTAGTGCTTTTTCTACTTTACAAGTCTGCGTAACGCAGCCCATTGTTTCAGCATTTCTCTTGAATCCTGCGCCGGATAGCCCAACACCGTTTTACCCGCTTCAACATCACTCATCACACCAGAACCGCCCGCAACCACTGCCCCGGAGTGAACGGTAACGTGATCCTTTATGGAAGCGCTTCCGCCAATAACAACGCCATCGCCAAGCGTAACAGAACCTGCCAAACCGCTGTGTCCGGCCATAATGCAAGAGCGTCCCATAATGCTGTTGTGTGCAATTTGCACAAGATTGTCAATTTTACAGCCGTCGCCAATTTGTGTAGCACTAAACTTGCCGCGGTCCACGCAAGAATTTGAGCCTATTTCCACATAATTTCCAATAACCACATTGCCGATGTGGGGAATTTTCACCAAACCCCTGCCGTCTTCACTGGCGCAATAGCCGAATCCGTCTCCGCCAATGCTTACGTTGAGATGAAAAATGCAAAAACTGCCTATTTCACTTCGCTCCCGAATCACGGTTCCCGACCAAATCACCGTTCCGTTTCCTATGCTTGTTTCGTCAAAAATGGTCACATTCGGATACAAAACAACATCATCACCCAACACCACGTTTTTACCTACATAACAGTTTGCCCCAATTTTACAATTTTTTCCAAGGATTGCCGAAGTGTGAATTACAGCAGTTGCGTGAATTTCATCTTCAAATACCGGAGGGCTCGGACTGAAAACTTCCAGCAATCGGGCCATCGCCAAGTCGGCATTTTTTACTTTAATCAAGGCGCGATTTTCGCCAGGCTCAAAGTCCAGATCTTCATTCACAATAGCAGCACAGGCTTTTGAGGTTTCCCACAAACGTACATATTTTTTACTCCCAATAAATGAAATATGGTTGTTGCCGGCTTTTTCCAATTGTTCTGGCCCGCTTATTTGGTGGCTGGTATCTCCAACCAAAGTGCCTTTTAAGAGCTGGTTGATTTCCTTTACTGAAAATGTTTTCATGGATTTTCTTCTGTATAAAGTTTCTTTGGTTTTTAAGGATTTTGTCTGATTAAAAACCGGTCGCAAATTACAATAAACTTTTGATTGGAGGTGAAGCAGGATTAAATTATGGGTTTTTGTGCTTTTTAATGGTTTTAAACCGGCAATCAATTTATATAAAAGCACGCGATACAAAATTTTAAATGAACTTGGTAATTTGTATCTTTGCTTGAGCAAATGAAAAGACATAAAATTGGCAGAAATTATTATTTGCATCAATTTTTTAACATAAATATAGCTGCCGGCTATTTTGATTATGACTGAAATTATAGAAGACAATACGGAAAAAGTTGTTTTGATAGGGTTGATAACGCAATATCAAAATGAAGAGAAATGCAATGAATATTTGGATGAACTGGAATTTTTAACGCTTACCGCGGGCGGAACAGCTGTAAAAAGATTTGTCCAAAAGTTAGATACCCCCAATCCAAAAACGTTTATCGGAACCGGTAAACTGGAAGATGTGCGTCAGTATATTGAAGCCAACAACATTGGAACGGTTATTTTTGATGATGAATTAAAGTCTTCCCAATTGCGAAATATTGAAAAAGTGTTGAACATCAAAGTGCTGGACAGAACGAATTTAATTCTCGATATTTTTGCGGCAAGAGCGCAAACCAGTTATGCGAGAACACAAGTTGAATTGGCGCAATGCCAATATTTATTGCCGCGCCTTACCCGACTTTGGACCCACTTGGAACGTCAAAAAGGGGGAATCGGATTGCGTGGTCCTGGTGAAACGGAGATTGAAACTGACCG
>JAWOHJ010000265.1:0-2674 GCA_046485225.1 Lutibacter sp.
TAAGAATTCCGTCAGTAATGGAACAACAGATTTCAATGGCAAAATCGTTTGGCATTTATGGTTTTTGTTTTTATTATTATTGGTTTGGAGAAAAAACATTATTGGAAAAACCATTAAAGATTTTTCTTGAGAATAAGCATTTGGATATTAATTTTTGTTTGTGCTGGGCCAATGAAAATTGGACCAGACGCTGGGATGGTCAAGAATCTGATATATTGATTGCTCAAAAGCATTCTGATCAAGATGATTATGCTTTTATTGAAAATATTTCTAAATATTTGAATGACCAGCGATATATAAGGATTAATGGTAAGCCTTTATTGCTGGTTTACAGGCCTAAATTGTTCCCCAACATGAAAAAGACAGTTAAAATATGGCGGGAATTTTGTCGGGAGAAAAAAATTGGCGAGATTTGCGTTGGTATGTGTCAGACTTTTGGCGATTATAATCCTTTGAATTATGATTTGGATTTTGCTGTGGAGTTTCCTCCACACAACATTCCAGCGAATGAAATAACCAGCACCATAAAAACCGTCGATAACTATTCCGGGCATATTTATGATGGTAACTCTTTGGTTAAAAAAATTACTCAAAGTCTGAATAAAAAGCCACTCTTTAACTGGTTTCGTGGTGTAATGATGAGCTGGGATAATACGGCCCGCAAAGGGTTGAAAGGGCACACATATGTGGGGATTACACCATCTAAATTCGGTGAGTGGTTTTTTAAAGCTTGCAAATTCTCAATTAAGTATCAGAAGAGAAATGAAAGATTTGTCTTTATTAATGCGTGGAATGAATGGGCAGAAGGCACCCACCTTGAGCCTTGCAGGAAAATGGGGTATTCATATTTAAACCAAATTAGCAGGGTTTTAACAAATATTTCCTATAAAAACGGGGAAGAAAAACTGGTAAGTATTGTAGTGCCTACTTTTAACGCCGAGAAATTTATTAAGGGAGCCTTACTATCAATTGTTAATCAAAACTATCCAAGCATAGAAGTTGTGATTGTCGATGATGGATCCATTGATGAAACCCGCGCAATAATTAAAGATTTTGTTGAAGAAAATCCAGATGTAAAGATTGTTACACATTATCAGGAGAATCAGGGCGCGCATGCTGCGATAAATAAAGGTGTTGAAATTGCTACTGGTGAAATTTTAGCTGTCTGTAATCACGATGATTTTTTCGCTAAAAAACGCATTGAAATAATGGTTAATGAAATGTTTCGAGCTAAAAGTGAATTGGTTTTTTCACGTGTAAAGGTTAACATTTTGAATCTGGGAAATAAAGACGGAAAAAAATTAAAACAAACCATCGAAAACAAATATTTTACAATAACGGAGTTTCCCAATATCGGTTATGCGCTACTGGATTTTAATGTTGCCGTTTCAACGGGTAATTTGATTTTTTCTAGAAATCTTTGGAAAAAAATTGGTGGGTTTCAGGATTTGAAATATTGCCATGACTGGATGTTCGTATTACAGGCTTTGAATCACACCATGCCAGTTTTTGTTAATAAAGAATTATATGAATATCAAGTTCATGAAAATAACACATTTAGAGATTTAACGGATTTAGCTGAAAAAGAAACCAAAGTGGTGCTGGAAAGTTTTTTTAATGAAAGGTTGTGGACCGAAAGGACCAAAAAACTATTTTCAGATAGGGGTTACTTTTATAGTTTTATTGAAAAACGTAATTATCTTAAATACTTTACAAAAGATTTAAGCAATCAAGAAAACAAGCAATCAAGAAAATACAAGTACTATAGAAAAGGCTATTGCCCGGTCTGCCAAAAAGATAGTGTTTTTTTGTGTAATGAAGATTGGCTGCGCGATTTTTATCGATGTGAAAAATGTAAATCTCTTCCTAGAGACAGAGCAATAATTAATGTTTTAGACACATATTGTCCAAGCTGGAAAGATTGGAAAATGCATGAATCATCGCCGTCGAATAATTATTTTTCAAAACTCTCTAAAAATTATTCTTTTAGTCATTTTTTTCCAAATCAAAAACTCGGAATTTTTTTTGAAGGGATGCGTAATGAAAATTTGGAAGATTTAACTTTTCCGGACAATTCATTTGATTTGATTGTTTCCCTGGATGTTTTGGAACATATTTTTGATCCCAAAAAAGCCATCAGAGAGATGTTGCGGGTTGTGAAGCTTGGAGGTAATGTTGTTTTTACAGTCCCTATCCATAAAAATTTAAATAAAACTTTTCAGCGGGCAAGTCTTTCTTCAAACGGTGAATTAGAATATTTGAGCCCTCCACAATACCATGGCAATCCCGTCGGAGATGGAAAATCATTGGTCACATGGGATTATGGTATTGATTTTCAAGATATACTTGAGAAGTGGATCGATAATCAAAATTTTGAAACCAAGATCATAAATAAATCAATTGAAGAAATGGGGATCGTTGGTGAATATCTTGATGTTATAATTATAACTCGACAGTCCAAAGTTTAACAACATCAAGCCGCCAGCGGCAATAGATCTGCCGGCTGTTTTTTGCTCTTTGACAAAATTATTCGATAAATCGCGGCAACTCTGAAAATGCGAAAATTATGGTAGTACTCTTGCTGGATGACCGACTTGACAATTTCCTCAGAAGGTATCGTCGAGGTCACGGTCCGCAGCCAACCGGCATACTTTCTCCAAATTATTTGGTGATA
>JAWOHJ010000332.1:0-2897 GCA_046485225.1 Lutibacter sp.
CTTTTTTTCGTTGCCCGTAACATTTCTCTTTTTCCCGGTGGTCCAGGCAATTTTTCGACTAAAAATCCGACAGCGAGCATCGCTCTTCTTACGCTTCCTTTTGCGCTGTAAGATACTAAAACACCGTCTGGTTTTAAGGCATTATACATTTTTTCAAATATTTCTTCTGTCCATAATTCCGGTTGAACTCTGGCGCCGAACGCATCAAAATAAATAAGATCGAACCTGTTTTCGTCATTAATTTCGTTAAAAAACTGTTTGCGCTTTGTGAGGGAAAATTCAGGTGAAATTTCGTCACTTATTTCCCAATCCTGCTGATGCATCTGGTTAAAAACATTTGAAAATTCCAAAGCCTCCAATTGAGCAACGTAATTCATTTTTTCAACCTCATCCGCGACTAACGGATACGCTTCAACACCAACATAATCAATCTTCAAATTCATTTTCAAAGCTTCCAAAAAAGTGATGAAACAGTTAAGTCCGGTTCCAAAACCTATTTCCAGAATGCTTATTTTCTGATTGGCAAAAAGTGACAATCCGTTTTTAATAAAAACGTGTTTTGCCTCTTGAATTGCGCCATGTTTGGAATGGTATTGTTCATCCCATTCTGTAATATGAATGGTTGTGGAACCATCGGCAGTAATCATTATTTTTCTTTCCAAACTTAGCGTATCAGTAATTTTTTTATTTTAGGAATTGGGCCAATGCAGGTGGTTTTATGGCAGGCGACACAAGAATTAACCATCACATTAAACTGTTCTTTTTTATCTGTAGTATCTGCCGAAAAAACCGCTTGTTGGTTGATCAGAAATGCTTGTGAAAATCCTTCAAATCCAACAGTTCTATCAGTTGGATCTGTTAAAATTGCGGAATGTATGTTTAAAAAATTGGCAGGAAATTCACCTAAATCCTCATTTTTAATAATTTTTTCCTTCGTTTTTTCATTAAATAGATACATTTCATTCATAAGCAATGCCATTTCAGAAGGTTTGTACATCACCAATTCGGCATTTTTTACAATGTCTTCCTTTTTGGAAGTATCACAAGAAAAACCGATAAAACAAAGTAAAATTATTAACAGTATATTTTTCATTATTCTTTCATTAAAACGCCGTCGGCCTCAAATGCCAAGGTATATTTTGGATCCGTGATTTTTGCAATTTCTTCTTTCGAAGTTTCTGCATCTTTTGCCAAATGCTTCAATTCATCAACAGTAGCAATTTTAACAAAAGCTTTTCCGTTTACAATCACTTCTTTCCCGTCGGCATTCATTGGCATAAAAAATCCGTAATCCTTAAAATTTACATAAGATTCTTCTCCGTTACCCAAATCCAATTTCATCCAACAGCCTTTCGACTTACAAACTTCCTTTATTGGCGCACTAAATTTAATATTTAAGGTATCTCCCTCTTTTAAATTTTTATATTTTTCGGCCATTTCAGAAGATGAAATACTATTTTCCGCTTTGATATTTTCTCCAAAAGAAAGATACTTAACCTCCTGTTTTTCAATTTCTTTAACCGATTTATTTGCGCCCTCATTTTTACATGAATAGAACACAAAAACTGCCAAAAGTATCAATAGTACATTTTTTCTCATTTCTAATTATTTAAATTAAACATTTTTCACAAATATATTAAAAATAAGACATGAAGCCTGACGAAAATTAAAACTGTGAATTAAAAAATTATAGTAAATTTGCGTAAACAATATAGATTAACTATGGCTTTACATATAGAAAAAACTAAAAATTCGAAAATTTCTGAAGTTGATTTTAACAATTTGACGTTTGGAAAAATTTTTACCGACCACATGTTTGAATGTGATTATGAAGATGGAAAATGGCAAACACCTCAAATTGTGCCTTACCATCCTTTGACTTTGGATCCTTCCGCAAAAGTTTTTCATTATGGACAAGCTGTTTTTGAAGGCATGAAAGCATATAAAGATGACAATGATGACGTTTGGTTATTTAGACCAGACCAAAATCAGGAAAGAATCAACAAATCGGCTGAGCGGTTAGACATGCCCGCTTTCCCAAAAGATTTATTTTTTGAAGGATTGAATGAATTGTTGAAACTGGATAAAGATTGGGTGAAGAAAGGAGCCGATAACGCACTTTATATCAGACCTTTTATCATCGCCACAGAATATTGCGTGTCGGCATCGACCTCAAATAAATATAAATTTATGATTATTTGTTCCCCTGTTCAATCTTATTATTCAGGAGAAGTAAAAGTGGTTTTCGCTGATAAATACAGCAGATCTGCAAATGGAGGCGTTGGCGCAGCAAAAGCGGCCGGTAATTATGCCGGATCATTTTACCCAACCAAACTGGCAAATCAGCAAGGTTTTCAACAGGTTGTTTGGACAGATTCATGTACGCATGAATTGTTGGAAGAAGCTGGGGTAATGAATGTGTTTTTTAGGGTAAATGATACTTTATTGACCGCACCGGTTAGCGATCGTATTTTGGATGGCGTAACGCGAAAAAGTATTATTCAATTTTGTGAAAATCAAGGAATTAATGTTGAAGTTAGGCCAGTTAGAGTTACAGAAATTGTTGATGCAGCCCGAAAAGGTGAATTGTTGGAAATGTTTGGTGCAGGAACAGCTGCTGTGGTAAGCGTTATCAATGCTTTTTCAAACAAAGGAGAAAACTTCGAATTGCCAAAAGTGGAAAATAGTTTTGCGGCAACCATAAAAAAAGGAATTACAGATATCCAACGCAAAAAAACCGAAGATAAATTTGGATGGACTTATAAGGTAAAATAAATCCGATTAGGATAACTTTACCAAAAAGCATACTTTTATTGCATGGAAATTATAAAACAATCGGATTTTACATCCGATTGTTTGGCATATTATTTGGTCTTAATCCAGCAAAAAAATAAAAT
>JAWOHJ010000231.1:0-7766 GCA_046485225.1 Lutibacter sp.
CAAAGCAACAATAATTTGCTTTCAGAAAAATCATCCGCAGGCAATCCGTCAACTTCTTCAAAATCGACTTCAATTTTTGCGACTTCTGCTTTTGTTTTTAAACTTTTTAAGGATAGGCCGGAGGATCTTCTGGGCGTATTGGCCAAATCAAGTTTTACAACTTCAGTATTGGGCTTGGTAATTTTCGAAACTTCTTTAATTGCTGGAGCTTTTTGCTTTGCAACAGCCTTAATTTCTTCTTTTACAAATTTCGCACTGCTTTTTTTTGCGGTTTTCGATCTAAAAACAACGGCTGAAATTATATAAGGCTTGCTATTTTTTTTTTCTCCGTCATAAGTGACAGAGGCCAGTTGCATCAAGGTAAGTTCAACCAGCAATCGCTGATTTTTACTGCTTTTGTATTTCAAATCGCAGTCGTTTGCCAGTTCAATTCCCTGCAATAAAAATTTCAACTCACATTTTTCGGCCTGACTTAAATATTTCTTTTTGGCGTTGTCTCCAACTTCCAGCAATTCAACAGTAATTTTATCTTTACTCACCAGCAAATCCCTAAAATGGGACGCCAATCCGGTGATAAAATGATTTCCGTCAAATCCTTTCGACAAAATCGTATTAAAATGAACCAAAACTTCCGGAATGTTATTGTCGAGCAGCAAATCGGTTGTTTTAAAATATTCATCGTAATCCAGCACATTTAAGTTTTCGGTAACTGCTTTACGCGTCAATTCTTTGCCAGAAAAACTTACGACGCGATCGAAAATGGAAAGTGCGTCACGCAAAGCGCCATCTGCTTTTTGGGCAATAATGTGCAACGCATCATCTTCAGCCTCAATATGTTCCTGAATGGCTATTTTCTCCAAATATTTTTTGGTATCCAACACGCCAATACGCTTAAAATCAAATATCTGGCAGCGTGAAAGTATGGTTGGTATTATTTTGTGTTTCTCAGTGGTTGCCAAAATAAAAATAGCGTGTGCAGGCGGTTCTTCCAACGTTTTTAAGAAAGCATTAAAAGCGGCCGATGAAAGCATGTGAACCTCATCAATAATATATACTTTATATTTTCCGGTTTGTGGCGGAATGCGCACCTGGTCTTTTAAATTCCGAATGTCATCAACCGAATTGTTTGAAGCGGCATCCAATTCAAAAATATTAAAAGCAAAATCCTCGTCCAAGTTTCCGCCGCTTGCCTGGTTTATTTTTTTGGCTAAAATACGCGCACAGGTCGTTTTTCCAACACCTCTCGGACCGGTAAACAACAATGCCTGAGCCAAATGGTTGTTTTTTATAGCATTTTCAAGCGTGTTTGTTATTGCTTGTTGCCCAATCACATCCTCAAAAGTTTGAGGTCGGTATTTACGGGCTGATACTACAAAATGTTCCATTTAATGAATGTTTAGCTGCAAAAATATAAAAATGATTTCTTTATAAATAATTTAAATTACTAAAATATAAAAAGGTTTAATGAAATTAAGTAGTACTCAAAGTTGATTACTAAAAAAAATATTTAAACCTCTTAATTAAACTAAGTAAGATTACTTAATTTCGTATATTTTGTTATATAAATTTTGATATTTTGCTAAAATAGTTTCACGTTTTGGTTTCATAGTTGGCGTTAACAAACCATTGTCAATTCCCCAAACTTCTGGTGTGAGTTCAAATCTTTTAATCATTTCCCACTTGCCGAAATTTACGTTCCCTTTATCAATTTCTTTTTGAATACGTTTAATAATGCGAGGATTTATGATTAAATCTGCATTATTTTCTAAAACTGGTTCATTTTTACGTTTTGCCCATTCTCTTAAGAATTCAAAATTGGGTTGAATTAAAGCTGCTGCCATTTTTTGACCTTCACCTAAAACTAATATTTGTTCAATAAAACGAGATTGTTTCATCTGGTTTTCAAGCAGTGCAGGAACAATGTATTTCCCGCCAGATGTTTTAAAAATTTCTTTTTTACGACCAGTAATTTTTAAGAATCCATCTGAATCTATTTCGCCTTTATCGCCAGTGTGGAAATATCCTCCAGACATAACTTCAGCAGTTTTTTCAGGATCTTTATAATAACCTAGCATAACGTTCGGACCTTTTATTAAAATTTCGCCATCTTCAGCAATTTTAACTTCAACTTTGTCAATTGCTTTTCCAACAGTTCCAAATCTTAAGTGATGATCTTTATACATATTAACTGATACAACAGGTGATGTTTCTGTTAATCCGTAACCTTCCATAATCTCCATTTTAGCAGCTGTAAAAACTCGAGCTAAACGAGGTTGTAGCGGAGCAGAGCCAGAAACCATAGTGGTTAAATTTCCACCCAATGCTTCTCTCCATTTGCTAAAGATTAGTTTATTTGCCAATGCTAATTTTTTTTCATACAACCAACCATTTTGTCCGTATGGTTCGTATTTTAATCCTAAGTCAACCGCCCAAAAGAACAACATTTTTTTAATCCCAGTTAAAGCTGTTCCTTTATTAATAATACCATCATACACTTTTTCGAGCAAACGTGGCACAACTGACATTAATGAAGGTTTTATCTCTTTTAAATTGTCTCCAATTTTATCCATTGCTTCGGCAAAATAAATTGAAATACTAGCATATTGGTATAAATAATGAAGCATTCTTTCAAAAATATGACAAACAGGTAAAAAACTTAATACTGTCATTCCATCTTTTAACGGTAAACGCGGGAAGCTGGCTAAAACATTTGAAACTATGTTATTATGCGAAAGCATAACTCCTTTTGGAGTACCAGTAGTTCCAGATGTGTAAATAATTGTAGCCAAATCAAACGGCTTTACAGAATCTTTTAGCGCCTCAACTTCGGGCTGGTTGCTTTCATCTTTTCCTAAATCAAATATATCAGACCAATTTTTGCAACCTTCAACGGTATCAAAGGAATAGATTTCTTTTAAAGTAGGTACATTTTGCTTAACGGCATCAGCCTTCGCAAATAATTCTGCATCAGATAAGAAGCAATAATTAACTTCTGCATGATTAAAAATATACTCGTAATCTTCCTTAGAAATAGTTGGATACATTGGAATATTAACAGCGCCAATTTGCATTACTGCAATATCGAGAATATTCCATTCTGTTCTGTTTGTAGTTGCTAATACAGCAATTTTATCGCCAGGTTTTACGCCTAATTTTAGTAAACCTCTACTAACGGCATTTGCTTTATCAATGTATTCCTGAGTTGAAATGGATTCCCATTTTCCATGGTATTTAGTGGTAAATGCTTTATCTAACTTAGAATTTTCAAGCTGGTAATAGGCGAAATCGAATAAACGAGTAACTTTTAAAGACATATTTAACAATTGTAGTTATTTTGTGAAAATTATAATAATTAATATGAATATACAAGTAATGGAATTACATAAACTGTAAAATAGCATTAAATAAAATAAAAGGCATGAAATTTTATTTAAAAATACTTTTTTGAAATAAAATTATGCATTATTTGTTTTTTTTCAATTAAAAGCATTTATAAAAGCGGTTGGCTAAGGCAAAACCTTATTTTTTTGCCTTTTTAGATTTTAAGCCAAGTTAAGGATTTATTCGTGAAAATTAATTTTTATAGATTTTTAGGTACAAGTGTTCATATTTTTGTAATATCACTTTCCGCTTCATTTTTAGGGTAGGCGTCAGTAAATTATTTTCTATGCTCCAAATTTCTGAAGTCAGTTCAAAGGCTTTGATCTGTTCCCACTGACCTAATTTTTCGTTGACTTGGTCAATTTCCTTTTGAATACGTTTAATCACTCTTTTATGCTGAATCACGGCTTCATTTGAACCATCAAACTCAATTTGTTTGCGATTTGCCCAAGATAGTAAAAACTCATAATGAGGCTGAATAATCACTGCCGGCATTTTTTCGCCTTCCCCAATCACCATGGCCTGCTCTATAAAACGTGATTCTTTCAACAATCCTTCAATGGCCGATGGCGCAATATACTTACCGCCCGAAGTTTTAAACATCTCTTTTTTACGATCGGTAATTTTTAAAAATCCGTCGGCATCCAGTTCTCCAATATCTCCGGTGTGTAAAAAGCCATTTACAATGGTTTCGTTGGTTAATTCCTCGTTTTTATAATAGCCCATCATCACATTTGAACCTTTCACCAATATTTCGCCGTCTTCGGCAATTTTCACTTCCATATCGTCCAGAATTCTCCCCACAGTCCCAATTTTGAAACCGTTATTTCTGAAATCGTTGATGGAAATTCCTGGTGAAGTTTCTGTCATTCCGTAACCTTCAAAAATAGGAATTTGCGCAGCGGTAAATATCCTGATCAACGCGGGCTGAAGCGGAGCGCTTCCTGAAACTAAAAATTTTATGTTTCCGCCTAAGGCTTCACGCCATTTGCTAAAAACCAACTTGTTGGCAATATTCAACTGAAAATGATACCACCAGCCATTTTTTTGGTAAGGTTCGTATTTTTTTCCCAGGTTAAGCGACCAAAAGAAAAGCATCCGCTTAATCCCTTTTAAATTGCTTCCTTTGTCCACAATTTTGTCGTAAATTTTTTCCAGCAATCGAGGAACAACCGGAATAAAATGTGGTTTTACTTCCCTTAAATTATCACCCAATTTATCGATGGATTCCGCAAAATAAATTTCAAATCCCATATACTGATAATAATACAAGGCAAAACGTTCAAAAATATGGCAAACGGGCAAGTAGCTTAAAACCATATAATTGCCTGGTGTAAAATCTAATGCTTTTGCGCTGGTGAAGGTGTTTTCCACAATATTTTTATGGGAAAGCATCACGCCTTTTGGGGTGCCGGTGGTGCCGGAAGTGTAAATAATTGTAGCCAAATTGGTATCTGGAACTTGTTTTTTTAAGAAGTCAACTTCAGGTTGGTTGCTTTCGTCTTCACCCAATTTCAACAATGAATTCCAGCCCGAAATTCCTTCAACAGTTTCAAAAGAATAGATATCGTTCAATTGGGTTTGGTCTTTAATTTTTGAAACTTTTTCGGCAAGCTCTTTATCTGAAACAAAGCACAAAACGGCATCAGAATGGTTGATGATGTATTGAAAATCGCTGGAAGAAATGGTAGGGTATAAGGGCACATTCACCGCCCCGATTTGTAAAACGGCAACGTCTAAAATACCCCATTCAACACGATTTGTGGAAGTTACTACCGCAATTTTATCGTTGGGTTTTACACCAAGCCGCAACAAAGCCCTGCTGATGCAGTTTGCCTGATCGATATAACTTTGGGTGGAAGTTGAAATCCACCGATTTCCAACTTTGGTGTTAAAACACTTTTGCTGCGGTTTGGTTGTCAGTTGGTGGTAAGCAAAATCAAATAATCGTGTACAATTGTTTGCCATAAACTATGATTGATGGCGCAAAATATAAATAAAAAAGGATTTCACAAAAAATGAAATCCTTTTTTAGATTTTAGTTATTCGAAATGGAACGTCCAATATGTGGCCATCATGACCAAATTAGGCTGCTTATTTAATTCCTTCCTGGTTTCTAAAAACGCCGGCAAATAACAATCCGCCAATGATACCCATTAAAATAAAAGCCACTTGTTCATATAAATTATCAGCAGTGATTATTGATGAGTTCAAAAATGAGTTGCTAAGTCCCAGAAAGGATTTACTGCCGGGAACGAGCATCACAAGGCCTTGTGTGAGATAAACTGTTTTTGGAGATTTGGTATATCTGCTAAATAAACTACTAATTGCAACTGCCGCTATTGAGCCTATAAAAGTGCTCAATAAAACGCCTGATGCTGAGAAAAATACGGTAAGAAAAAAAACGAAAACACCAGTGAGCACCCCTAAAAACATGTCCTTTTTACGAACCTGAAAAATAGCCAAAAGACCAATAGAAAACAGCGGAATTCCGCAAAACATAATCCATCGCGGCAGGTCTGAGATATGAACTAAAAGTTTAAAGTCAATAACGGATGACATGACAGCCAAACCCAGTAAAACCCCGAAAAATTGTTTAAATAAAGAAATCATGGAATCGAATAATTTTGCAACGCCCGAGACCAGATTTTTTGCGGTAATTTCTTCTAAAGCTGTGGTAATTCCCAATCCGGGAATAAAAACTATAATGGCCGACAGTATGGTGATACCGACATTAAAATCGGGAAAAATCAAATATATCAGACAGGCGAGTACGGTTACGACAAAAGAAATTAATGATTCTAAAACAGTCTCTAAATAGCTTGATTTACTGGATAAATACACGATTAAATAAGCCAAGGCTCCTAACAGTAAAGCAAAAATAAAAGAAATCCAATTGGTGCCAATCATTAAACTAAATGCGCCGGCTGCAATGGAATAGGAGAAAGTTTGTATTACATGGTTTATTTTTTTTGTTTCAGTTTTGATTAATTGCAATTCATTTTCAACCTCAGAATGACTCATCTCCTTTGCGATGATTTTATTGGTGACTTCCTCAACACGCGATAATGCCCCCAAGTTTAGGACGCCAGGAGGAAGGCACTCTAAATAATTATAGGTATGTTCACCTTCATCTTCATAAAAAGCATAGTTTATCCATGTGGGTAAATCCATAAAGGTTCCAGTTATTCCTTGGGTTTTTGCAACTTTGGTTAAATAGGTCTGAATTTTATAGGAAGGAATTCCGTAAATATGCAGCGCTCTTCCTAAATCAATTATAAACTGGTATTTTTTCGGTGTTTTCATTGTCTGGGTTCCTATGAAATTTTGGAAAAAGAGACCGTTTTTAAATAACAGTCTCTTATGATGTTTTATTTAAACTGAGTTCGTGAATCTTCGGTTTCAAAACCGCATCATTCGAACTATTAATTATTCAAAGAATATGAAATTTGTTTGAATTGATGAATATTTTATTTTTCAGTTAACCATTTTCTGGCATTCACAAAAGCTTCTGCCCAAGGGGAAACTTCATCTTTTCTTCCTTCCGGATAGTATGCCCAGTTCCATTGAAAAAGGGAACGTTCAATATGTGGCATCATCACCAAATGGCGGCCGTCTTTTGAGCTCATCATCGCCACGTTATAGTCTGAGCCATTCGGATTTGCCGGATAGGCGTCATAACCGTATTTTGCCACAATATTATAGTCATTTTCTTCCATGGGCAAGTTAAATTTTCCTTCTCCGTGTGAAATCCAAACCCCTAAAGTGCTGCCTGCCAAAGTAGAGAGCATCACCGAATTGTTTTCCTGGATGGTTACGGAAGTAAAGCTGCTTTCGTGTTTTTGGGAATCGTTATGCAGTAATTTTCCGTGAACTTTGTGCTCGGGATTTATGACTTCCAATTCCATAAAAAGCTGACAGCCATTGCAAATTCCGACGGACAACGTATCTTCTCTTTTGAAGAAATTATCCAAGGCGTTTTTTGCTTTCTCGTTGTACAAAAATGCGCCTGCCCATCCTTTTGCGGAACCCAGCACATCAGAGTTTGAGAATCCGCCAACGGCACCTATAAACTGTATGTCTTCCAAGGTTTCGCGTCCGCTGATTAAATCGGTCATATGCACATCTTTCACATCAAAACCTGCCAAATACATCGCATTCGCCATTTCGCGTTCAGAATTGCTTCCTTTTTCACGAATAACGGCTGCTTTTGGCCGCTCGACTGTATTTGAAATGATTGGTTTTATTCCTGTAAAATGTTCAGGGAAAGTATATTTTAAAGGCTGATTTTTATAATTTTCAAAACGATCCAACGCTTTGTTGTTGGCACATTGTTTTTGATCCAGTAAGTAAGATGTTTCGTACCAAACATCGCGCAATTCAGC
>JAWOHJ010000345.1:0-3552 GCA_046485225.1 Lutibacter sp.
TAATGCGGTACTCATGGCGATATGTTCTGCCTGTCATAAAATCAGCAAAAGAGTAGTTGGACCCGCGTTGGCCGGTATTACGGAAAGACGTACGCCAGAATGGATTATGAATATGATTTTAAATCCCGAAAAAATGGTGGTTGAAAATGCGGCAGCCAAAAAATTACTGGAAGAATATTTGGCGCCTATGGCAAACCAAAATTTAACAGAAACTGAAGCAAGGGTTATATTGGAATACTTTAGGACAAAAACATCCACATCAGAGGAATAGTTTTAAAACAAAGAACAATCAACAAACAAATAATTTTAACATATGAAATGAGCATAACAAAACTCGATGTAAAAAACTGAGAAGAAATGCGAATTACATATGACCAATAAAAATCAATAAACTTTAACATATGAAAACAATTTTTAAATCTTTACTTGTAATTACTGTACTGTCAATGGTACTGGGCAGTTGTGGAAAAGGCGATTCAAATAAAAATGGAGCCTTATCCAGCAATGCTGCCGAAAGAGTGTATGTTGCACCAGGTGAATACGATGAATTCTATGCTTTTCTATCTGGAGGATTCAGCGGTCAATTAGCCGTTTATGGTCTTCCATCCGGTCGATTATTTAGGGTGATTCCTGTATTTTCAGTAGATCCTGAAAAAGCGTACGGCTTTAGCGAAGAAACAAAACCAATGTTGAACACTTCGCACGGATTTATTCCTTGGGGAGATTCACATCATCCGGATATTTCTCAAACCAATGGAGAATTAGACGGACGTTGGATTTTTATCAATGAAAACAATACACCGCGTATTGCCAAAATTGATTTAACAACTTTTGAAACTACAGAAATTATTGAAATTCCCAACTCAGCAGGAAATCACAGTTCTTCTTATGTGACTGAAAATACCGAATATGTTGTGGCCGGAACACGTTTTTCTATTCCTTATCCGCAAAAAGATATGCCAATTAAAGAGTACAAAGGAAACTTTAAAGGTGCCTTAACTTTTATTGCCGTCGACCCAAAAGATGGCGGAATGTCTATCAAGTTTCAATTGATGATGCCTGGTTTTAACTACGATTTATCACATCCGGGAAGAGGTGCTTCTCATGGCTGGTTTTTCTTTACAACCTACAATACAGAGGAAGCTCATTCATTGTTGGAAGTAAACGCGTCTCAAAATGACAAAGATTATATTGCAGCCATCAACTGGAAAAAAATTGAAGAATATGTGAACAATGGCGGAGGAACAAAAGCCCCGACAAAATATGCGCACAATGTATATGATGAACACACACATACTGCAACTTCAACCATTAAAGAAGAAATATTAATTATCAACCCAAGTGACGTTCCTGGTGCTGTTTATTTTATGCCAACACCAAAATCTCCGCACGGTTGCGATGTTGATCCTTCTGGTGAATATATTGTTGGAAGCGGAAAATTAGCAGCTGAACTTACAGTGCACTCATTCAGTAAAATGTTAAAAGCCATTGATGAGAAAAAATTTGACGGCGATGCTTACGGAATTCCAATTTTACAATATGAAGCAACTTTGGCCGGTGCAGTAAAACAACCGGGATTAGGACCACTGCATACCGAGTTTGACGGAAAAGGAAATGCGTACACCACTTTCTTTATTTCTTCTGAAGTAGTGAAATGGAAATTGGGAACATGGGAAGTTCTTGACAGAAAACCAGTATTTTATTCTGTGGGTCACTTAATGATTCCTGGTGGAAACTCAAGAAAACCTTTCGGTAAATATGTGGTGGCGATGAATAAGATTACCAAAGACCGTTATTTGCCAACTGGTCCTGAAGTAACGCAATCTGCCCAATTATTTGATATTACCGGTGATAAAATGGAAATGCTATTAGATTTCCCAACCATTGGAGAGCCGCACTATGCCGCTGGAATTCCTGCGAGTATGCTTATGCCTAAATCTAAAAAAATATACAAATTAGAAGAAAATAAGCATAAATATGTAACCAAATCTGAGGCAGCAGCCAAAGTGGTAAGAAACGGGAATGAAGTTCATGTGTATATGACCATGATTCGTTCTCACTTTGCGCCAGACAATATTGAAGGCATCCAAGTGGGCGATAAAGTGTATTTCCACATTACAAACCTGGAGCAGGATTATGATGTGCCACACGGATTCGCAGTGATTGGTGCAAATACTTCTGAGTTGTTAATTATGCCTGGACAAACAAAAACCTCTATTTGGGAACCTAAACAAGTAGGAGTTTGGCCATTTTACTGTACAGATTTCTGCTCAGCATTGCACCAGGAAATGCAAGGTTACATCAGGGTTTCTCCAAAAGGATCTAATGTGCCTATTTCATTTACTTTGGATGGAGATGCTGTTGATGCTGAATAATTTTTTTTAGTAAAAAGTGTTTAAATAAATAAACGGGCGAGAAAATAAAAAGCTCGCCCGTTTTTAAAATAAATTCATCATGCAAAAATTCATTTGCTGTTTGCACACCGCTTCGCCCTAAGTAATCATCTTTAATTTGTGAATGCCATATATTTTGGCGCTGCAAATGCTAATTTTTGAAATAGGGTAATTCGTGTAAAATGTGTCAACTAAATTGTCACATTCAATAAAAGCAATAATTTTAAAGAAATGAAGAAATCTAAAATATTAATGATAGTGGGTTCCCTGCTGTTACTTGGGCTATTTGTATTTCCTTTATGGAATATTACGCTTGAAGCTCCTCAATATCCAATTCCGTTGGGAATGGATATTCATATCAATAAATTTGTGGATACCCACGAATTTGATATCAAAAACATCAATTTAATGAACCATTATGTGGGTATGAAAGACATTCCGGAAACCATTCCCGAGTTTAAAATATTCCCAATAGCCATAGGTATTATGGTGGTTTTAGGATTGATTGTCGGATTTTTAGGCAACCATAAATTGTTTTTGGCTTGGTTTATTTTGATGGCTGTTTTAGGAACTGCAGGTATGTACGATTTCTATTTATGGGAGTACGATTACGGCCATAATTTAAATCCAAAAGCCATCATGAATTTTCAAAATCCCGATGGTTCCGTGATGGGCTTTCAGCCACCGCTTTTCGGAACAAAAGACATTCTTAATTTTAAGGCACATTCTTATCCACGACTGGGCGCTTACTTTTTATTTGTGGGAATGATACTCACTTTAGTGGCGTTTTTTGTCGGTAAAAAAGAAGCCAGGGCATAAGTATTTTTATTGTTATTTAATATCAATGCGGGCATAGAAAGCTGTGCTCGTTTGATATTAATTTTAAAAAATAACCAACTTTATTCTGAATTAAAAATTGATATTAAAGTAGTTTTTTTATAGTAACTCATTTCTCATTGTGCAATTCTATAAGCAATTTTGCATATATTTGAGAACTAATAAAATCAAAAATAATGAACACTAAACTCCTCAAACTTTTTGTTGGGACCATCGTTTTGTTGCTGACAATTTCTTGTAAAGTGGCACCTGAGGCCATTGAATACGGAAAAGACCAATGCAGTTTTTGCAAAATGAATATTGTGGATCAAACACATTCAGC
>JAWOHJ010000356.1:0-12649 GCA_046485225.1 Lutibacter sp.
ATCATGAACCCGAAACATAGCAGCAATTTTTGGTGTTATTACCGGTTTGATTTCTTCAACTTTATCGACACGAAATGCGATAAGGAACGACAATTTATCCAGTTCAATCTCGTCCTGTATAAAGGCTCCCAAGCCATTCTTGCTGTGTGCGAGTACCGCTGAGCGGGCAAATTTCGTATACCTGAAATCAGCGCCGGCTGTTATTGTATTATTTTTATATGCATCCCACCTTAAGTAAATTTCAGGATTAACCTCGTCATTTTTTTCTTTGCTCTGCTCGGCATCCCAGTGCGAGTATTTCAGTCTCCCGGTTAATGATAAACTGTTGTTAAACTTATAGTCATAATCTGTTGATGATAAAAACATTACTCCATGCAAATCATCACCCCTGAATTCCATGGTATTCTGCGAGTAGTACAAATTTGAGAATTAACGAAAAATGCAAATAACTGGGTGTTTTTGGTGAGTGATGAAATGGTGACAACGGCTTCGGCAATAAATAGTTTGAAAGGGTTGGCTGATAACTATACTATTACATTAATCGCTTTGGATAAGGGGAAAAACTTTGACAGCGTGGATAATAACCTTTTGGGACAATTGAATTTTATGTATCCTTCCATAGATTTTTTGGATGTTGATGACACTAAACTGAATAATTTTTACAAAACATATCAGGATAAAAATTTTGCAATTCCATCTAAATACGCATTAAAGGGATTTGATATCACTTATGATGTTTTAGCGAGAATTGCAACTATGGGCACTTTGGAGCAAGGGCTAAAGGAAGGAAAATCATCGAGGCTGTCAACGCTTTTTAAATATGACAGAAATATGTTGGGAAGTTTTGAAAACCACGGCGTTTTTATCGTTCAATACAACAAGTCTTTAACACCGATTATTTTAGAATAAAAGGTAATATTATAACATAAAAAAAGCACGCCATTTGGCGTGCTTTTTTTATGTTATAAAGATTTATATTTTTTTAAGCTGATCCTTTAACATTTTAATTTGATCTTTTAAAATATTTTGTGTGTCCAGTTTTTTAGCCTCAGTGATTAACATGGTCGCTTCTCTTTTTCGTCTTTTAGACAAAGCAATACCAGCCAATTGCAGTTTTGCCATCGCCATATCATGCTTCATATTCAATCCCAAACTCAACGCTTTTTTAAAGTATTTTTCAGACAGGTTGATATTGGTTTGGGAAACCATAATTCCCTGTAAGAAATTGTAATAACCCTGCTGTTTTTTAATTAAAGCGCTTTCCGGATTTTTAATGTACGACAACCATTTGCTTGCTCCAACAAAATTTTGCTTTCTGAGTTGCCAAAATGCCAACAAAATAAATTCATTTTTATAATAAAACAGCACAAAAATACTGGACAGCAGCACAATTGAAATTCCATTCATGATGTTTCCTTCAATAAATTGAAATACTGCCCAAACTAAAATTCCTGCCGCTACTACTAGCTTTAAATATTTATTAAACATTGATAATTTTTTTAATGGATTGCAAAGTTACATTTTTGCAACGGTTTTAATTATTTTTTATAATGTTTTTTAAATTGAAAATATGCTGCAATGCTTAGGATTGTAAAAATAACAATGGCATAATAAACAAAAGTTGGAGTGATTACTTTATCGCCGCTCGCATAAGAATGCAAACCGGACAGATAAAAGTTAACGCCAAAATATGTCATTAAAATTGAAGCAAATGAAGCTACAGAGAACATGTTAAATGTAAATCGGCTTCTTAAGCCTGGAACCAAGCGCAAGTGAAGCACAAAAGCATAAATCATAATGCTAATTAACGCCCAAGTTTCTTTTGGGTCCCATCCCCAATAACGTCCCCAGCTTTCATTCGCCCACATTCCCCCTAAAAAGTTACCTATGACTAATAAGATTAACCCAAGCGTTAGTGCCATTTCATTGATAATAGTAAGTTCCTTGATCATTAATCCCACCTTTTCTTTATTTTTCTTAGTGGTTAAAATCATTAAAATCAAAGAGACCAAACCTAATATCATCCCCAAAGCAAACGGGCCGTAACTTGCCACAATTATGGAAACGTGAATCATTAACCAATACGAATTTAGCACGGGCTGCAGGTTTGCGATTTCAGGATCCATCCAATTCCAATGTGCCACCATTAAAATAAAAGCGGTTAAGAATGCTGTTGCAGCTATCGTCATCGAAGATTTTCTTCCAAATAACAATCCGAAAAGCATGGTTGCCCAGCCAACATAAATCATAGATTCATAAGCATTACTCCACGGCGCATTGCCACTGGCAATCCAACGTGCAATTAAACCTCCTGTATGAAGCGTAAATAACAATATTACGATAGCAATACATACTTTAATTGATAAATCAAGAATTTTATTTTTCTTAAAAATCTGAAAAATCACCAAAAAGAACATCAGTACGCCAATATACATATAGTAGCTGTATATTGTTTTGAAAATATCGTACTTGTTATAGGCGATTTCAACATCAATTTTGTGTTCTGCAGGATAAACGGCACTTCCGTATTTTTGTTGGAATTTTATAATTCCTTCCAAAATTTCATCAGATTGCGCGTAATTTTTAGAGGCTTTCGATGTCGTTAAAGTTTGTAAATACACCGGTAAAATTTGGCGTACAAACACAGAATCAGCACCTTTGAAATTGGCTTCGTCTAAGTCGTTATTGGAAATCCAGGTATTGTTTTGATCGTTTGGAATTGGGAAAATTCTCAATATATCGCCTGTAATGGCAGAATATAATAAATTCACCCTTCTGTCAACATTGATTACATCTTTTTCATATTTGCTTTTTATATTGCTTTTTTGCGCTTCCTGTTGTATTTCAGTAAGTTTATAATTTCCTTTTTCATCAAAAAAGTTAGCTAGCGATGCATATTTTTGTTCGTGGGGAATACCTATCAGATCTCTCAATTGCGTATTTCCTGTTTCAATATAGATCATGGCAACCTGAAACCAAAGCCTTGGATTTTGTTGAATGGATAAAAATACCTGTGTGGCATTCATATCATTATAAGTATCAGATTTGCTTACTTTTCTTAACAATTCTGATGCGTAAGTATGCACGGGTTTCATTCTTCCGCCAGCATCTTGTATAATGACCCTGCTAAATTTATCTGCGTGGCTTTTATCAATAACATTGGCTGTTACCAATGAATCTATTTGTTCTTGAAGTGGTTCTTGAAGTGGTTCATGATTGTGATCTTGCGAAAATGCAAACGTTGAAATTAACAGCAATAAAACTGTTGTTAGCGCTGCTTTTTTCTTTTTAATTTTATCCAAGCCATTTCTTAAAGAATCGAATCGCGTATTTTTCACAAACATAATCAACATTAAGCCGGCATATAATAAGAAATAACCGATGTAGGTCACTGTAGATCCCCAGAAATCGTGATTAACGGATAAATGGGTTTCTTCATATTCAGGTGTAATATTGTAGCTTGACTGGAAAAATTTGTAGCCTTTATAATTTAATATATTGTTCATAAAAATTCTAAAATCAAAGGTTTCTTCAGGGGTAATAACAGTCACTTCGCTTGCAAATGACATGGCGCTGTTCGATCCCGGATAGTTATCTAATTGAAAATCGTTTAATTTGATGCTGAACGGCAGTTGCATTTGCATGGCGCCATAACTCATTCTGAAATTTAAATTTCCGACAGAAAAAACCGTTGGTGGCTGAATGGCAAATTGCCCTCCGTATAATTTTATAGTTTTAGTTTCACCCCCTGCAGTAACTTCAAATTCTAATTGGGCCAAACCCGATTGCTCTTTGTCACCAGAAATTACTTTATAGGATCCTTTAATGGCCATTTGCGGAATCACAAATTCCATTCCGGCAATTGAATGCACCGCTAATAGTGAAAAATCCTGCAAAGAATCTTTTACAATGGTACCTTCAAATTTATCGGCCATTCTATAATAAGTTCCGTCAACAGCCGATTTAATTTTTAAACCGGTATCAGTTGAAATAAAATCTACAACATTTGGCGTAGGTGAGTCAAAACCAACCATTACCCCATGCACTTCTTCTGAAGCACCTCTTTTAATATAATGTTCGTGTCTTCCGCCAGCGCCTGATTCAACGAATTTTAGATAGTCGTCACCATTTTCATCGGCTTCAAAAACCTCTTGGGCATTTGGCGTGTATTTAGTCAATTTTACGTCAACGTCTTTACCTTTAAAATCCGTTTTGTAATGAAAGTTATTATTTCCTATAGCTGATAATAAAATAGGTTTATGGTAGGGCGTTTTTTGCTCGCTGCCATCATTGACAACAACGCTTATATAACTTTTTTCTGAGTAAAAAACATTACTTACCATACCTTCTTTAATGGGCATAATTCCTTCAAAACTGATATAGCGCGTTATTCCTGCGCCTACTAAAATTAAGAAAAAGGACAAGTGAAAAATTAGCACCACCAGTTTTTCTTTTTTGTAAAGTTTATATTTAAAGATGTTTCCAAAAAAGTTGATTGCGAAAAAAACCATAATGGCCTCAAACCACCAAGCATTATATACCAAAGCTTTTGAAGTTTCAGTGCCGTAATCATTTTCAATAAATGTTGCCACACCCATTGCCAAAGCATAAACTAAAAATAAAACAGCAGTAACACGAGTAGAATAAATAAGTGAAAGAAATTTGTTCATTTTAATTGATTTATTAGTAATAAAAAACGTTTTGCGAAGATAATGATAATTGTCATAATACTAAATTTTTAATTGAATTTTAAGCCAATCTTAATCTTGCGAAATTTGAAGCACAAATATAACTGTAACATTTATTGCATTAACTGATTATTGTCATTAAAAAAGAATAAAAAATATCGAAATAATTGTTTAATAATTTTTGTAAATTTGTGCTCTATAATTCAGTAAATGAAAAACCTAAACCATTTTAAATTATACGCGGACGTCTTCCTAAATATAAAGCGTCCTGAATCATTTATTGCCTGATTTTTTTCATTTCGGTGATTTTTAATCACTCCATTTTCAAAATTTTCTCAATCTTTAAATAAAATATTCTTATGGAATTACCATACGCTGAACCCTATAAAATTAAAATGGTTGAACACATCAAACGTACAACGCAAGAGCAACGATTAAAATGGATACAGGAAGCCGATTATAACTTGTTCAATCTTTCTTCGGATAAGGTTTTTATTGATGTATTGACCGACTCCGGTACCGGTGCGATGAGCGATAAACAATGGGCCGAAATGATGATAGGTGACGAAAGTTATGCCGGTTCATCATCATTTTTGAAACTTAAAGAGACCGTTAAAAACATTACCGGTTTTAACTATTTTTTACCAACACATCAAGGACGTGCCGCTGAAAACGTGTTGTTTTCGGCTTTGGTGAAAGAAGGCGATATTGTTCCCGGAAATTCACATTTCGATACCACAAAAGGCCATATCGAATTCAGAAAGGCAAAGGCGATTGATTGTACCATTGATGAAGCTTTTGACACTTCCAATATGCATCCGTTTAAAGGAAATGTTGATTTAAACAAACTAGAAACAGTTTTTAAAAGCCATCCGAAAGATAAAATTCCTTTTGTGGTGCTTACGATTACTTGTAACAGTGCGGGCGGACAGCCAGTTTCTGTGCAAAATACCAAAGAGGTTTCGGCTTTATGTAAAAAATTTGGCATTCCGTTGTATTTTGATGCTGCCCGTTTTGCTGAAAACGCTTATTTCATCAAAAAACGTGAACCTGGTTATGAAAATAAATCCATTAAAGAAATTGCCAAGGAAGTGTTTTCTTATGGAGATGGTATGACGATGAGCGCTAAAAAAGACGGATTGGTAAATATGGGTGGTTTTATTGCACTCAATAACGAAGAAGTTTTTAAACAGGCCACTGTTTTTAATATAATATTTGAAGGTTTTATCACTTACGGAGGTATGAATGGACGTGATATGGGTGCATTGGCTGTTGGATTGGATGAAGCAACAGAATTTAATTATTTGGAAAGCAGGGTAGAGCAAATTGCTTACTTGGGCCAAAAACTTGTCGATTTTGGTGTTCCCGTTCAACAACCTTTTGGGGGTCACGCCATATTTTTAGATGCCAATAAATTTGTTCCTAAAATTCCGAGAGAAGAATATCGTGCTCAGGCTTTGGCTCTTGAAATTTATATTGTTGGTGGCATTAGAGGTGTTGAAATAGGAACCGTTTTGGCCGATAGAGATCCGGTAACCCGTGAAAACCGCTATCCGGAATTGGAAATGGTACGGTTGGCTATTCCAAGAAGGGTTTATACCAATAATCATATGGATTATATTGCCGTGGCGTTGAAGAATATTTACGATACCCGCGAGGAAGCAAAATCTGGCTATGTGATTGTTGATGAGGCACCAATTATGAGACATTTTACTGCTAAATTTAAAAAAATATAATACCATTTACTCTTTTTTTGTACTTTTGCGGAAATAAATTGTAAAAAAATATAGAAATGTTATCAAATGCCAGCAAGTATGCTATTTTATCTACATTGTATTTAGCAGAACATTCAGATGAAGAACGAAAAATTAGCGTAAAGGAGATTGCGGAAAATATAGATGTTCCAAGTCCGTTCTTAGCGAAATTATTTCAGCAGCTGGTGCGTGGTAAAATTATTTCTTCTTCTAAAGGGCCGCATGGTGGTTTTTATTTATCCGATAAAAATAAACATAAGAATGTACTTGACATCATTGATAATATTGATGGTTTAAATAAATTGAATGGATGTTTTTTAGGTTTGAACGAATGCGATTCTACCAATCCTTGTCCGGTACACCACATTGTTGTGCCTTTTAAAAACAATATCTTGGAGAAGTTTAGGGATATAACAATTATGGAGTTTTCAAAGGAAATTTCTGATAAGGGAGATCTTTTAACCATAAAAAATGTAAGTCCTTCACTCGACACACTTACCGATTAAATTATATGACAAATATCATAGTTTAATTAAATTGATGTGTATATTTTCGCATTATTAAAAGATAAAAAGGTCTTTTAATAGTTAAATAACCAATTAATCAATTAAAATTGTTAAACTATGTTATCTAAAAAACAAGCAAGGGCTTTCTTTCTAGGCGGTACATTGGTGACGTTTCTTGTATTTATAGGACTTACCATTTTTTCTTTCACTAAAGAAAACGACCAAACAAATCATGAAAACCTCACAGCGGAAGCCATAAGGGGAAAAGAAATTTGGGAAACCAATAATTGCATGGGTTGCCACACCTTATTGGGGGAAGGAGCGTATTATGCACCCGAATTAACAAAAGTTATCGACCGGTTAGATATTCGATACGACGGGAATGGGAAAGAAGTTATCAAAAGTATTTTAATGTCTCCTAGTCCTTGGCAACCTAACGGAAGAAAAATGGTTGCTTACGAAATGACAGAACAAGAAGCATCAGATGTAGTAGCCTTTTTTGAATGGATTGGAAAAATTGATTTAAATGGTTTTGATAGGGTAATATCGCCATTGGCAAAAGAAAAAATGAATAAATAATCAAAAATCTTAAAATATATTCAAATGAAATATAAATCACAAAAAGTAGCCTATTGGTTTTTTGCCCTTTCAATGCTGCTGTTAGTTTTACAAATAATCTATGGTTTTGTTATGGGATTTGCCCGCATGGGGTTCGATAATTTACACGAATTTATACCTTTTAATACCGCAAGAGCGGTTCATACAAACTTATTGGTAGTTTGGTTATTGTCTGGTTTTATGGGTGCCGCCTATTATATAATTCCCGAGGAAGCACAAAGAGAATTGGTAAACGTGAAATTGGCGTATGTCCAATTAATAAGTTTGGCATTGGTTGGCGTAGCTGCAATCGTCGGATTTCATTTTAATATGTGGGAAGGAAGAAAATTTTTGGAAATTCCAAGACCTTTAGACTACCTGGTCGTTGCAAATGTGCTCTTATTTTTAGGACTCATTTTAACAACATTGTTTAAGGGAAAACGACAAACCACAACGGCTTTGGTACTTTCTATGGGATTGCTTTTTGCAGCATTGTTGTATTTGCCGGGAATGTTACCTTTTGACAGCCAGGTAACGGATTCATTTTTCCGTTGGTGGGTAGTTCATTTATGGGTTGAAGGTGTTTGGGAATTGATTATGGGCGGTATTTTATCTTTCTTATTGATTAAATTGACGGGTGTTGACAGAGAAGTTATTGAAAAATGGTTGTACGTAATTGTTGGGTTAACCTTTTTATCAGGCGTTTTGGGAACCGGTCATCATTACTATTATATTGGCGTAAATAAAATTTGGCTGATAGTTGGAGGAATTTTCTCAGCATTGGAACCGTTGGCATTTTTGGCAATGGCCTTATTCGCCGTTAATATGTATAGAAAAGGGGAGAAAAAACACCCTAATAAATTGGCTATATACTGGACGCTTGGTGCTGCAATAGTATCATTTGTTGGTGCCGGATTGTTAGGATTTGCCCATACTTTGCCACAAACAAATTTGTATACGCATGGAACCCTGGTGACCGGAATGCACGCACACTTGGCATTTTGGGGCGCTTACGGTATGATTGTTTTTGCAATCATCAGTTACAGTTTGCCCAATATGACCGGAAGAAAATTATACGACAGTTCTCGAGGCAGAATGGCTTATTGGCTTGCTAATATTGGAATGGTTGGTATGACAGTTGCTTTTGGAGTGGCCGGTGTAGCCCAGGTTTATTTAGAGCGTAAGTTTAAAATGGATTTTATGCTCGTGCAAAAAGAAATTGCCATTCACTTTGTGGTATTGGTGCTTTGCGCTACCATGTTTGCAACAGGAATCGTACTTTATATCATTGATTTTTATAGGCATGGAAAACCAAATGATGAGGCTTTAGAGATTAATGAATAAGTAACTAAAATAAAATTTTTTGTAGTTTTTAGATGGATTTCCAGCGTTGAAGATTATATTTTAAACCTATTGGTATAATTTGAAACGCTGGTTTTTTTATTGCTGATAAAACTTTTAATAACCACACTATGAGTATCAAAGCTCCCTATTACCACGCAATCGGTAAAGAAATTGAGGTGTTTGAACACGCTTTCAAAAATAAAATTCCCTTTTTGTTGAAAGGGCCAACAGGTACCGGTAAATCAAGATTTATCGAATTTATGGCGCATAAACTGGATAAAAAACTGATCACTATTTCCTGTCATGAAGAAACTTCTTCGACCGATTTAATTGGTCGTTACATTATAAAAGGCGCAGAAACAATTTGGTTAGACGGTCCGCTGACAACCGCCATAAAAGAAGGCTCCATTATTTATTTGGATGAAATTGCGGAAGCAAGGCCCGATGTAATCGTTGCCATACATTCACTTACCGATCACCGGCGTGAACTTTTTATAGACAAATTGGGTGAAACGGTGAAAGCCCATAACGATTTTATGCTGGTGGCTTCTTTTAATCCGGGTTACCAAAAGGGTTTTAAAGAGTTAAAACCTTCAACCCGACAACGGTTTATAGCAACTTCTTTTGCCTATCCTGAAGCTAAAATTGAAGCGGAAATTTTAGTGAATGAAACCGGAATAGAACTTGATATTGCAAAAAAATTGGTGAATATCGCCGCAAAAATCAGAAACCTGACGGAACTTGGTTTGGCAGAAACCGTTTCTACCCGTTTGTTGGTTGATGCAGCCAAATTAATTTATAGCGGATTGCCAAAAAGACTGTCGGTTGAAGTTGCCGTTGTGGAACCCTTGACCGATGATTTAGAAGTGATAGAAGCCTTGAAGGATTTGTGTAATTTAATGATTTAAAATTAAGTGCTATTAACACCAGCATTTGCGTTAAGGATTGGAGTGAAAATCCTTTTTTGAAGCTTTTTAGCTTTAAAAAAGATTGAAACGAAAAGCCCGACCCGCAGGGTAACGCTCAAAACAACGTCACATAAATTGCTGTACTTGATAGCATTAAACCTGATTTAATAAAGTTTACAGTTTGCATTTGATGCTTTAAAAATAACTAAAAACTGCGACTGAGAACTGAAAACTCAAAATATGTTCGAACCCGATGAATATCTGTTTACCAAACTCGCTTTTTATTTTAAGCGACGCAACCTAAAAAAGCTGGAAAACATTGCCCATGCTGTAAATTTATCCGATTTAAAACCGCGATTGACCATTTTTGCACGTGCCATCACCGGCGAATCCATCGAGATTTTTGAGGCCGAAAGAGAAGGCGGCTATAAAAATAACAACTTTTTTCTTCCTACTACTTTTTCTGATTTTCCATCCGCAGAAGAGAATATTTCCTTTTATTTATTCAGAATAGTGTATTTGTCGGTTCAAAAGAATTTAAACTTAAACTGGAACGACCATCAAGAGCACGAATTACTGGAATCTCAGCAAAAAGCCAAGGAAACCTCATTGGCAGTTTTGGAATCGATGTTTGAGCAATTTCCCGTCACTAAAAAATACTTCGAGTTGTTTATTCAATTTTATAAAAGTAAAGTCAAAGATGAAACGTTGGCCGATTATACTTTTATCTACGGAAAGTGGATGCGAAATAATTTGGAGGATGATGGCGATGTGTTGAAGAATTTTACGGATGAGGTGAAAAAAGGCCAGGAAGATCAGCCAAAAACCACCATAAAATCTAAAGCGGTTGAAGAAATTATTTCAGTGCAGGTTGATGTCAAGCAGCAGGAAGACGCCGTGCTGCAACATCAATTTGAAAAAGTTGAAACTGCGGAAGAGTTTGGCGGAAATTTTAAGGATTTTGATGGCGACGATGATTTGGAAGACCACGCCAATGCCTTGGATGAACTGAACATGAAATATACGGTTCGCGTTGATGATACCGCGCATTCTGTTTATCAGGCCGATTTTATTGAAAACACAACCGTTTCGGAAAGTGCCGAATATGACAGTTCGGGCTATCATATTTCGTATGATGAATGGGATTATTCCAAGCGCACCTACAAACCTGATTTTTGTAAAGTGTATCCAAAAACATTGCTAAAATCAAATGTTGCTTATTATAAAAGAACGATTTTAAAGAATAATTCGACCTTAATCGGATTGCGAAAAATGCTGACCACGGTAAATAATAAATACCAATTTCAGCGCAGGCAAACCCAAGGCGAAGAATTTGACATTGATGCCATAACAGATTTATTTGTAGATGTGCATTCCAAACATACGCCTTCTGAAAAAATATACCTTTCTAAACGAAAAAAAGAAAAGGATTTGTCCATTTTGTTGTTGCTGGACATTAGCTTGTCGAGCGATGGTTACGCTGCCGGAAATCGTGTTATCGACGTTGAAAAGGAAGTGTCAATTTTATTTGGCGAACTTTTGAGCGAATTTAATATCGATTTTTCCATCACTTGTTTTTATTCAAAAACCAGAAACCATTCCACCTACATTACCATAAAAGATTTCGATGAAGATTGGAACAAGGCAAAGTTTAAAGTTGGTGCCGTTGAACCAAGCGGCTACACACGAATTGGTGCTGCTTTGCGGCATTCGGGTGCGATGTTGGACAAGCGGGAAACAAAAAATAAATGGGTTATTTTAATTTCAGACGGAAAGCCCAACGATTATGATAAGTACGAGGGAAAATATGGCGTCAACGATGTAAAACAAGCCTTACGCGAATTAAACGAACGCCAAATAAACTCCTATGCGTTGGCCATAGAAGCACAGGCAAAATACTATTTACCGCAAATGTTTGGGCAAAATCATTATCAGATTTTAACCACACCAGTTGAATTGCTTAAATCTTTGGTGCTGCTGTTCGAAAAAATCAGGCACCAGTCTTAAAGCCAATTCCGGCAATTTTCAGCATATAATTTCTAGAAAACATCAACTTAGATTTAAGATAAATATTAACAAAATAATAAAAGACTAATTGGTATTTTATTAGTATCTTTGCTTCATAATTCTAAACATAAAATGATGAATATCCTTAAAGAAAATACAGTTGCGGAAGTGGTGGCTCAGCATATGGGAGCAGATCAAGTTTTCAGTAAATATAAAATAGATTTTTGTTGTGGAGGTGGCGCAACGCTTGTAGCTGCCTGCAAGGAAAGCAATGTGGAGTTTGAAGTTTTGAAAAAGGAAATTGAAACAATAGCGAACAAAATTTCATCTGATTCAAAGGTTTAATGACCTAAAATCATCTATTTATTAAAATCAAAAAATCTCAAAAAAATGAATTCTTTTTTATCAACCATAGAAAAATTACCGAAAGGCCATCCCGTTCAAGTATATTACAGGGAAAGCGAATTAATTCAGGAACTCTTACTGGAATTGACAGAAGCTGATCCTGTTGAAGATTTTCAGAAATATTTCAATATTTTCAATCAGTTAACCACCATCGAAAAACGATTTGCCCGCAAGGAAAACCAGTTGTTTCCTTATTTGGAAAAACATGGATGGGAAGGTCCGAGCCAGGGAATGTGGTCTTTTCACGACAATTTAAGAGCACAAATTAAATTGTTAAATAACTACAATACCGAAAAAAACACGGCTAAAATTATTGACAATATTCCTTATTTGGTTGACGGAATTAAACGTTTGTTGAGCATAGAAGATATGCGATTATTTCCAAATTCTTTGGAATTGTTAACGCAAGAAGATTGGAATGCCTTTTATCAGGGAGATGA
>JAWOHJ010000029.1:0-11344 GCA_046485225.1 Lutibacter sp.
ACCTAAAATTGCCATATTGGGATTGAATCCGCATTGTGGCGATCACGGAGTAATTGGCACTGAAGACGACGAAATGATTCGGCCAACCATCGCCGAAATACAAAATCAAGGGAAATTGGTTTATGGACCTTATGCTGCCGATGGTTTCTTCGGATCTGAAAGCTATAAAAATTTTGATGGCATTTTAGCCATGTATCACGACCAGGGTTTGGCGCCTTTTAAAGCATTGTCATTTGGTGAAGGCGTTAACTTTACGGCAGGCCTAAATAAAGTGAGAACTTCTCCCGATCACGGCACGGCTTATGACATCGCGGGGAAAGAATTGGCGAACATAAACTCCTTTAAAGAAGCGGTGTTTAGCGGTATTCAAATTTTTAAAACAAGACGAGATTATAAAAGTTTGACTGAAAACGCTTTAAAAAGCACGCATCAAAAAGAAAATAGATAAATATTCGATATTTATTTTAGTATATATTTTATAATTTTATATCTTTGCACGCTCAAATTGAAGTTCAAAATGAAAGATTTAAAGGAGTTTGATATTTCTTTTATTGGTTTAAAAGAAGGAATACACCAGTTTGAATACACAATTGACAAGAAGTTCTTTGATTTTTTTAACTATGATGAGTTTTACGATTCGAATGTAAAAGTAGCGGTATCATTTTTAAAAAATACAACAATTTTTGAATTGGATTTTGTTTTTACTGGCTGGGTTGAAGTGGCTTGCGATTTAACCACAGAGCTATTTCATCAACCAATTGAAACAAACATTCATTTAATTGTAAAATTTGGAGATGAATATAATGATGAAAACGAAGAGTTATTAATCATACCTTTTTCTGAAAGCAAAATAAATGTTGCCCAATACATTTATGAAGCAATTGTGTTGGCAGTGCCATTAAAAAGAGTACATCCGGGCGTAATTGATGGGTCTCTTCACTCAGAAGTTTTAGAAAAGTTAAAAGAATTTGAAATTAAAGCAGAAGACGAAGAGGCAGAAGAAGATCAAGAAGAACAACAAGAAGAAAATAAAAATAGGGAAATTGATCCTAGGTGGAATAAATTAAAGAATATATTAATAGAAAAAAATAAGAGTAATGGCACATCCTAAAAGAAAGATATCAAAAACAAGAAGAGATAAAAGAAGAACTCATTACAAAGCAGTAGCTCCGCAAGTGGCTATTGACCCAACAACAGGTGAAGCGCATTTGTACCACAGAGCGCATTGGCATGAAGGGAAATTGTATTACAGAGGTCAGATTGTAATTGATTCAGTAGAAGAAATTAAAGCATAATCAGTTATTTTAAAATAACGATAAAAACTCTCATATTGAGGGTTTTTTTTTACATTTTAGCGTAAAATCGATCAAAACTGACAAAAAGCAGGGAAAAATAGAAATAATTTCATTTCTTTGAAATTCTTTTTTTTAATAAAAGAAGGTAAAATATGACGAGAATTACCGCGGTAATCACTGCAGTTGGGAAATATGTTCCTGAAGACATTCTAACAAATAAGATGTTAGAGAAAATGGTAGATACACACGATGAGTGGATCACCACCAGAACAGGGATTAAAGAACGAAGAATTTTAAAAGGTGAAGGCAAAGGAACTTCTTTTATGGCGATTAAAGCGGCCCAAGAGTTGCTCGACAAGAAAAAATTAGATCCAAAAGAAATTGAACTTGTTATCGTTTGTACTGCTACCCCAGATATGCAAGCAGCGGCGACAGCAGCTTTTGTAGCCACAGAAATTGGAGCGACAAATGCTTTTGGTTTCGATTTGGAAGCAGCCTGTTCAAGTTTTTTATACGGAATGTCTGTAGCCGCAAGGTATATTGAATCTGGAAGATATAAAAAAGTATTGCTGATTGGTGCAGATAAATGTTCTTCCATGATTGATTATACAGATAGGTCAACTTGTATTATATTTGGAGATGGTGCCGGCGCAGTTTTATTTGAACCAAATAATGACGGTCTGGGATTGCAGGATGAATATTTGAGAAGTGATGGAATCGGAAGAGAATTTTTGCAGGTAAAAGCAGGTGGGTCACTCAATCCGTTGACAAAACAAGGAATAGACAATAAAGAAAATTTTATTTTTCAAGACGGTAAAACTGTTTTTAAAAATGCAGTTTTTAATATGGCCGATGCAGCTGTTAAAGTTATGGAGCGCAATAATTTAACCAATGATGACATACAATGGCTTGCCGCACACCAGGCAAACAAGCGCATTATTGAAGCAACTGCCAACAGAATTGAACTGGAAAGTTCAAAAGTTATGATGAACATTCAAAATTACGGGAACACAACATCGGCGACATTGCCATTGCTTTTAGCCGATTATGAACAACAGCTTAAAAAGGGAGATAATATAATTTTCGCAGCATTTGGAGGCGGTTTCACATGGGGATCAATTTACTTTAAATGGGCATACAATTCTTAACCAATTAACAATTTAAAACCAAATTACGATGGATTTAAAAGATATTCAAAATCTGATAAAGTTTGTAGCCAAATCTGGCGCAAGTGAAGTTAAGTTAGAAATGGAAGATATTAAAATCACCATTAAAACCGGAACTGAAAGAACTGAAACCACCATACTTCAGCAAGCACCCTCTCACATTCCCCAAATGGCAGCAAGTCCAATGACTGCTCAAGCACCTGCTCAGGTTGCCATTGCGGATTCAGTTGTTGCTGAAGCTGCAGTAAAATACATAGAAATCACTTCCCCAATCATAGGTACTTTTTACAGAAGACCTTCGCCAGATAAATCAGTTTTTGTTGAAGTTGGTGACGTAGTAAGTCCACATACCGTTGTATGTATGGTAGAAGCGATGAAATTATTTAATGAAATTGAATCAGAAGTTTCAGGTAAAATTGTAAAAATATTAGTGGAAGATGGCACTCCGGTTGAATACGGACAACCAATATTTTTGGTAGATCCATCATAATTTTAAGTCCAATTTGCATGAGGATCTAATTTTCAAAAAATCTTTTTGATGTTGATCGTCGTCTATAATAATTTGAAAACAGTATGTTTAAAAAAATATTAATTGCAAACAGAGGCGAAATCGCTTTAAGAGTTATTCGAACCTGCAGAGAAATGGGTGTTAAAACAGTGGCTGTTTATTCAACTGCCGATGCTGAAAGTTTACACGTGCGTTTTGCTGATGAAGCAGTATGCATTGGCCCACCTCCAAGTAGTGAATCTTACCTAAAAATGTCGGCAATATTGGCTGCTGCCGAAATAACAAATGCCGATGCCATTCACCCAGGATACGGATTTTTATCTGAAAATGCAAAATTTTCAAAATTGTGCGAAGAGCATGGTATAAAATTTATTGGCGCAACTTCAGATATGATTAGCAAAATGGGTGATAAAGTTTCAGCCCGTGCCACCATGAAAGCAGCTGGAGTGCCAACAATTCCAGGTTCAGAAGGGTTATTAGAAACCTATGAGGATGCTGAAAAATTGGCTGATGAAATGAAATATCCTGTGATGCTAAAAGCTACTGCAGGTGGTGGAGGTAAAGGAATGAGAGCGGTGTATGTCAAAAGCAACCTTAGAAATGCTTGGGATTCAGCCCGACAAGAAGCTTTTGCCTGTTTTGGAAATGACGGGATGTATATGGAAAAACTGATTGAAGAACCCCGCCACATAGAAATTCAAATTATCGGAGATTCTTTTGGTAAAGCATGTCATTTATCAGAAAGAGATTGTTCTATTCAACGTCGTCACCAAAAACTGACCGAAGAGTCGCCTTCGCCATTTATGACCACAGCATTGCGAAAAAAAATGGGTGAAGCGGCTGTAAAAGCTGCAGAATATATATCTTATGAAGGTGCCGGCACCATTGAATTTTTAGTGGACAAACATAGAAATTTCTACTTTATGGAGATGAATACCCGAATTCAGGTAGAACATCCTATTACAGAGCAGGTGATTGACTATGATTTAATTTATGAACAAATAAAAGTGGCAGCGGGAATTCCAATTTCCGGAAAAAACTATTTCCCGAAATTACATTCCATAGAATGCAGAATAAATGCCGAAGATCCTTATAAAGATTTTAGGCCATCACCGGGAAAAATAACCACCTTGCATATTCCTGGAGGTCACGGAATTAGGGTAGACACGCACGTTTATGCAGGCTATACAATTCCGCCAAATTATGATTCCATGATTGCAAAATTAATTACGACAGCGCAAACACGTGAAGAGGCCATCAGTAAAATGAAAAGAGCGTTGGATGAGTTTGTGATTGAAGGAATAAAAACTACAATTCCTTTTCACCGACAATTAATGGATCATCCGGATTATATTTCAGGAAATTATACCACTGCTTTTATGGAAGGCTTTGAAATTCAGCCTGAATCAGATAAGTAAGATTATAAATTGAAATAAAAAAAGGATCCCGATAGCTATTGGGATCCTTTTTTTATTAAATTTACTTTCAGTTTATTACGATATGAAAGAAAAAGAGTTACACTTCGACGGTATTGATAAGATTATTTTAAAACATTTAATGGAAGATGCCCGAACGCCAATATTAAGTATTGCGCGCGAAATTGGAATATCGGGAGCCGCAATTCATCAACGTTTGCGAAAATTGGAAGCAGCAGGATTGATTACCGGATCAAAATTCACCATCAACCCTAAAGTATTGGGTTATAAAACCTTGGCTTTTGTCGGAATTTTCTTGGATTCTGCCAGTAAATATTCCGCAGCCATAATTCGATTAAAAGAAATTCCCGAAGTTATCGAAAGTCATTACACCACTGGAAATTACGCCATTTTTATAAAAATTATGTGTAAAGACAACGAGCACTTGATGAAATTGCTCAATCAGGAAATTCAGTCTATTAAAGGAGTTGCTCGTACGGAAACTTTTATTTCGCTCGATCAACAAATTGATCGTCAAATTAAATTATAAAAAAAAAGCCGAATTAACGGCTTTTTTATGTTGGTAATTTTTTTAATCTCTGTTTCCCAAAATGCTGAAACCCCAATAAAGCAACATCGCCAAAGACCCGATAGCAGCAACCAAATAAGTTCTTGCGGCCCAAGTCAAGGCATCTTTTGCGCCATCCTGCTCTCTGTTTGTAAGCATATTATTTGTTTTTAGCCAAGCTAAAGCCCTGTTGCTGGCGTCATATTCAACCGGCAACGTGATAAAACTGAATAAAGTTGCAACACCCATCATGCCAAGTCCAATAACGGCAATGGTAAAACCAATGCCCGAATCTCCAGATGCGGCGCCCAAAATTAATCCGCCAATAACAAGCCATTGTGAAAATTTAGAAGAAATGTTCACTGCAGGCACTAAAGATGAACGCAATTGCAGCCATTGGTAGGCTTGCGCATGCTGAACGGCGTGTCCAACTTCATGCGCAGCCACGCAAGCAGATGCGGCATTTCGTTGCGAATATACCGATTCACTTAAATTTACGGTTTTGTCTTGTGGATTGTAATGATCTGTCAACTGGCCTGGCGTTGAAATAATTTTTACATCATAAATGCCATTGTCGTTTAACATTTTTTCGGCAATTTCCCTGCCGCTTAAACCGTTTTCTAATTGAACTTCCGAGTAATACTTAAACTTGTTTTTCAGCTTCTGACTCACCAACCAGCTTACCAGAGAGACCAAACCTATAAGAATATAAAACCCTATCATATTTTTCTTTTTTAAATTAATGAATTTATTTTCGGTAAATTTACATCATAAATTATTCCAAAATACAGCTACAGACAAAATGGCAAAAATTCCTCATATCCTATTAATATACACAGGCGGAACTATCGGTATGGTTAAAGATTACAAAACCGGAGCTTTAAAAATATTTAATTTTGATAAACTTTTAAAACATATCCCGGAACTTAACCAATTAAATTGTACCATCCAAAGTATTTCGCTTGATGAACCCATTGACTCTTCTAATATGAATCCTGACAATTGGGTTTTTATTGCCGAAATAATTGAGAAAAACTATGAAAAGTTCGACGGATTTGTGGTGTTGCATGGATCAGACACTATGTCCTATACCGCTTCAGCGATTAGTTTTATGTTCGAAAATCTTTCAAAGCCTGTTATTTTTACCGGATCACAATTGCCAATAGGTGATTTAAGAACGGATGCCAAAGAAAATTTAATCACCTCTATTGAAGTTGCCGCAGCACAGGAAAACGACCTGCCAGTAATTTCGGAAGTCTGTTTATATTTTGAATACAAATTATATCGCGCAAACAGAACCACAAAAATCAATGCCGAACATTTTGAAGCGTTCACTTCACCTAATTTCCCGCCATTGGGAGAAAGCGGGGTTCATTTAAAATTTCACAAGCAATTAATTCTCAAATCAAAAAAAGCAAAACCATTTACAGTTCGGAAACGTTTGGATAATAATATTGTGATATTAAAAATTTTTCCTGGAATCACAGAAAAAGTTGTCGCCAGTATTTTAGGTATTGAAGGGCTTAAAGGGGTAATTTTAGAGACATTTGGCTCAGGAAATGCACCTACCGAAAAATGGTTTGTTAATTTATTGAGAGAAACTATAGAGAAGGGTGTACAGATTATCAACGTGACCCAATGCATTGCAGGAAGTGTAATTATGGGGCAATATGAAACCAGCATTGAGTTAAAAAAAGTGGGAATTATAAACGGTGGCGACATCACTACAGAATCAGCTTTGGCCAAATTGATGTACTTATTGGGTGAAAATATTCCAAAAAATAAATTTAAATCTGTTTTTGAAGCCCAACTTAGGGGCGAAATAAGTTTGCCGGAATAATTCTTTTTTAATTAATTGGGACTTTATTGATATAATTTTTAATATTTTATGCTAAAACCTTACAATTTTTGTTAATTATAAAAAAAAATATACAGTAAAAATAATCATTTTAAAATGGCTATAAAATTTTTAGAACTCAACATTTTTTTGTTACTTGCCATACGCAAAAGATGTCTAAACGTAGAGGTATTAGATAAGTTAAAGACTTTAAAATCTTTCTCTTCGCTGACTTGTTTGTTTTATAAAAATTATTATATATTTAACCCGTGAAATTAATAAATTAACTATTAGACAATGAAAAGACTATTTACTATCCTTGCAATCACAGGATTATTGTTATTTGGAGCAGCACCTAAGGCTTTTGCACAAGATGCAGCAAACACAGAACAAGTTGCAGACGCAACCGAATCAAAAACATTTCATCAAGAATTAAAACAACGTTTCATTGAAGGAGGTCCTTTCTTTATGGGAATTGTATTGGTAGCCTTAATTTTAGGGTTGGCAATCGCTATTGAAAGAATTATTTATCTTAACATGGCTACTACCAACACTAAAAAATTAGTAAGCCAAATTGATGAAGCCTTAGCTTCAGGTGGTGTAGAAGCGGCTAAAGAAGTTTGCAGAAACACTAAAGGTCCCGTTGCTTCTATATTTTATCAAGGATTAGATAGAATGGATGAAGGAGTTGAATCAGCTGAAAAAGCAGTTGTAGCTTACGGTGGCGTTCAAATGGGGTTATTAGAAAAAAATATTTCTTGGTTATCTTTATTTATTGCTTTGGCGCCAATGCTTGGTTTCATGGGTACTGTAATCGGTATGATTAGTGCTTTTGACTCTATTCAAGCGGCAGGAGATATTTCTCCAACGGTTGTTGCCGGAGGTATTAAAGTGGCCTTGTTAACAACTGTGTTTGGTTTAGTTGTTGCAATTATTCTTCAAGTTTTTTATAATTACATTATCTCTAAAGTAGATAGTATTGTAAACAATATGGAAGATGCTTCAATTTCACTAGTTGACCTTTTGGTTAGACACAAAAAATAAAAATCATGAATACGAAAACATCAAAAATATTAACTTTTGTTACTGGTTTTATTGGATTGGTAGGTTTCTACTTTTTCGTTAGAATAGTCATGGAAGGTGATGACGCAATAAAGGAAGATGGAGCCTTGCAAGCTAGTATTTTATCTCCATTTATCTCATTCTCTATTTTTTTATTGATAGCTACAGCTGTTCTTGCAGTAATTTTTTCATTACTCAATTTAACCAAGCATCCTGAGGTATTAAAAAGAACTTTAGTGGGAGTGGGAGCAATGGCTCTTTTACTAGTATTGGCTTATGTCTTTGCCAGCGATGAAGCCGTTACTGATGCTATGGGCAAAGTATTGCCTGATGGCGAAGCAGGAAGCGTTTCTCAATGGGTAAGTACCTTAATTAATTACAGTTTTATATTGGGTGCTATTGGTTTAGGATTCTTTTTATTTGACTTTGTAAGATCACTTGTAAAAAATTAAACCAATATGGCAAGAAGAGAAAATGCAGAAATTAACGCTGGTTCAATGGCAGACATTGCGTTCTTGCTTTTAATATTTTTCTTAGTGACAACTACGATGGATGTTGATTCAGGTATTGCGCGTAAATTGCCCGAAAAAACAGATGTTCAGTCTGACGTTATTGTAAGGGAAAAAAACGTTTTGGATATCGTTGTCAATAGAAACAATCAATTGTTGGTTGAAAATGAATATGTAAAAGTAACTGACGTTAAGCGTTTGGCAATGAAGTTTATTGATAACGGAGGTGGATTAGGAACTCCTGTTGACGATAAACCAGGTGAGCCTTGCGATTATTGTGGTGGGGATAAAGATCCTAATTCTTCTGACCATCCAACAAGAGCAGTTATATCCTTACAAAGTGATAGAGGAACTTCTTACGGTATGTATATTTCCATTCAAAATGAAATTGAAGGTGCATATAATGAGTTAAGAAATACACTTTCTAAAAAATTGTATGGCAGAACTTATGATGAATTATTGAGTGACTATAAGGACAATCCTTCTAAAAGTTTGCAAGACAAAATTGATGATTTGAAAAATAAATACCCTCAAATTATCACTGAACCTGAACCGATAAAATAATAACATATTATGAGTAAATTTAAAAAGAAGAAAAAAGGTTTACCTGCAATTTCTACGGCATCTTTACCAGATATTGTATTTATGTTATTGTTCTTTTTCATGGTGTCTACCACAATGAGAGAAACCGACTTGTTGATTAAAAAACCGGCGCTTCCAGTCGCCAGTGAAGTTAAAAAATTGGAGCTAAAGAGCTTGGTGAGTACTATTTATATTGGTAAATCAAAGGATACAAGAATTTCTGGAGATAAAATTCAGGTGAATGATAAAATCGTGGAAGTTAAAGACATTCCAAGTTTTATATTTTCTGAAAGAGCCTTAAGAAAGGAAGATGAGGTTAAGTTTATGACCACTTCCATTAAAGCAGATAAGGAAGCCAGTGTTGGTACAATTTTAGACATTAAGGAACAATTAAGAGACATAAATGCACTGAAAATTAGTTTTTCAACTGCAAAAGGAAACGATTTAAGCGGTAACTATAAATAGTAATATTAGATTTTCTAACGCTATTATAAAGAATAAAGGCAATCAATATATATTTGATTGCCTTTATTCTTTTTATAGCCTACCTTTGATGTATGGGCAAATATTGGATGTTAATTTTTTTGTTGTTTAGCTTTGTGAAACCGCAGGCTCAGGTTAATAATGATTCAATAATTGATTTAAAATATTTGGAGGATCAATTATATTTGTCGTTAACCTATTCAATTTTAGACAACAAACCGGCTACAATTTCTCAGAGAGGATTTTCAGGCGGCATATCTATTGGATTTATAAAGGACTTACCAATAAATGAACAGCGGAATCTTGGATTTGGAATAGGTGTGGGCTATGCGTATAATGTGTACGTTCAAGATTTAAAAATTTCCAGAGAAAATCAGACGACCGTATTTGAATTGGCTGAAGATTATAAAACAAATAGATTTGGGATCAATTCCATTGAATTACCAGTTGAATTTAGATGGAGAACATCAACACCCGAAAAATATAATTTTTGGAGGGTTTATGGTGGAGTTAAACTGGCATACTTAGCATCGGCAAAAACAAAATTTTCTGATTCTGATATAGAATTAACAACTAAAAACATCCCGGAGTTTAACAAATTTCAATATGGAGCCACTTTAGCTGCCGGATATGGAAACTGGAACCTTTATTTTTACTATGGTTTAAGTCCTTTATTCAAAAATGCCGAATTTAATAATCAAAAAATTGATCTAAAAGACATCAATATTGGCCTGAAATTTTACATTATGTAAATTAGGTAAACAACAAATTGAGATGCAATCCCAATAACGCTTCCCAACAGCACTTCATTTAACTGATGTGCTCGCAACTTTAACCTGGCAGATGCCACCATTCCAAGTAAAACAAATAACCCGGCCAGTATGGTAATGATATTTATTTTATAGAAAAAACTAAAATAAATTAAAAATCCTATAAGACCTGATACACCCAACGTATGCAGACTTATTTTAATCTTTATATACAAAAATATCGAGATGCATATTAAACTTAAACCATACCCAAAAAAGAAGAGGGATAAAATATCAACTATTGTTGATTTATATAACCAGTGTCCTATAATAAAAGCGATAGAAATAAACAGAAGTAAAGGAAATTTTCGCTCTTCAATGGTTACCATATGGTAACTGTTTATCATTTCAAATCGTTTTAATAGCCATAATAAGAGGATTGGAAAAATATATGTTCCAATAAAAATTACTGCTAAGATGAGATACTCTTGTGGTTTAAAAATAAATTTCGGTATAAAAAGAAAAAATAAAATGGCACCAATTGTAGGGAAATTAATTGGATGAAAGAAATAGGAAATAAATTTTGAAAATTTCATAGTCGTTTTTAGGCAATTAGCTAAAATATTTTTCTTAATCGAGCAACTGGAATATCTAATTGTTCCCTATACTTTGCGATGGTTCTTCTTGCGATAGGATATCCTTTTTCCTTTAAGATCATGGCCAATTTATCATCGGTTAAAGGTTTCTTTTTATCTTCTTTTTTTATGACAGTTTCCAAAATGTTTTTTATTTCTCTTGTTGAAACATCTTCTCCCTGATCATTTTTCATCGATTCTGAGAAAAACTCCTTGATTAATTTTGTTCCATAAGGTGTTGAGACATATTTACTGCTTGCTACGCGGGAAACTGTTGAAACATCCATATCAATCACATCTGCGATATCTTTTAAGATCATCGGTTTTAATTTTCGTTCATCACCAGTTAAAAAATAGGCCTTTTGGTGCTGCATAATGGCGTTCATATTTAAAAGCAAGGTTTGTTGGCGTTGTTTTATGGCATCAATAAACCATTTTGCGGCGTCCAATTTATGCTTGATAAACATGACGGCTTCTTTTTGCGATTTAGATTTTTCGCTGGAGTCTTTGTAGCCATGCATTAAATTGTTATATT
>JAWOHJ010000123.1:0-5299 GCA_046485225.1 Lutibacter sp.
TGAAAAATCAGGTTGGATTGTTTTCTGATCCTGAAATGGTGCTGATTGATCCTCGATATTTAGAGACTATTTCCGACCGTGAATTGCGTTCTGGATTGGCGGAAATTATTAAATATGGAATCACTTATGATATTAAACTTTGGAATGAGATTTGTAATTTTAAACAATTAAATATCAGTAATATAACTAAGCTGATTCATCGTTCTATTGAGATTAAAAATGAGGTTGTCACCAAAGATCCAAAAGAAAAAGGATTGCGTAAAATATTGAACTTTGGGCACACACTTGGTCACGCCATTGAATCTTATTTTTTGGAATCGGAAGACAAAGAAAACTTAACACACGGAGAAGCTATCGCAATTGGCATGGTAACGGAAGCTTATATCTCACATAAACTATTGAATTTTCCATCAACTCATTTAAAATCCATCAAAGAAACCATGTTGAAAATTTATGAAAAGGAGGAAATTGATGTTCTTGATTATAAAGGAATTATTGATCTATTAATTCACGACAAAAAGAATGTGGGTGGTCAAGTTAATTTTGTTTTATTAACTGATTTTGAGAAATTTAAATTAGATTGTAAAGTAGAGAAAGAACTACTTATTGATGCATTAAATTATTACAACGCTTAACAACAATCAACAAGTACTTCTTTATAAACCTCTTTATACTTTGGCAAAACATTCTCTAAACTGAATTTTTTTGCCTGAGCCAACGCATTTTGTTTAAACTGCTGCAATCGGTTTGTATCTTCCAAAATATAAATCCCGTTTTTTGCCATATCATCGGTATCGCCAACATTGCTCAAAAAACCTGTAACACCTTGAATATTAACTTCTGGCAAACCACCTGAATTTGTTGAAATCACAGGAGTTCTCGCCGCCATGGCCTCCAATGCCGCCAATCCGAAACTTTCAGTTTCTGAAGGCAATAAAAACAAATCGGAATAACAAAGTAATTTATTCACTTCATTGCTGTTTCCCAAAAATAAAACTTTGTCTAAAATTCCCAATTCTTTAGCCTGATGTTCAATACCTTCCCTATCAGGACCTTCTCCAACCAATAAAAGTTTGGACGGTATCTTCAGCTGAATTTTGTAAAAAACAGTAATAACATCAGCAGCCCGTTTTACCGGACGTAAATTGCTTACATGGGTAATAATGCGTTCGTTTTCCTTTGCGATGGAAAGTCGCTTACATTCTTCTGAATGAATTTCAGGATATTTCTCAAAATCAATAAAATTATAAATAACTTTTATTTCTTTTGTGATGTTAAAAAGCCTTAAGGTTTCTTTATGTAAACTTTCTGATACTGTGGTAACTACGTCTGAATTGTTAATGCTAAATTCTACGGCCGGTTTATAATTTGGATGACTTCCTACCAAAGTAATGTCGGTTCCATGCAAAGTGGTAACCACTTTTATGTCAATTCCTTTTTCCTTCAACATTTGTTTCGCCATATATGCCGCATACGCATGCGGAATTGCGTAGTGAACGTGCAGTATTTCTAAATTATACAATTCAACCACTTCCACAATTTTACTGGACAATGCCAATTCATAAGGTTGAAAATGAAATAAAGGGTATTCTTCCACAAAAACTTCATGAAAATGAATATTGCTGGAAATTAAATCTAGCCGAACAGGCTGTTTATACGTGATAAAATGAACTTGATTCCCTTTTTGGGCCAAAGCCATTCCCAATTCTGTAGCAACTACGCCACTTCCACCAAAAGTTGGATAACAAACGATACCTATTTTCATTTAAAAATGAATAATTTATGATGAATAATTAAAAATTAGCGTACGTAAAGGTCGCAACCTGTCACTACTTTTAACTTTTTTTTAAATTCCCCCTTAGGGGGTTAGGAGGCTTTTTCAGGGGTTAGGGGGCCTAATAATCCCCTAATGTCTCTGGATTTTGGTTTAATGCAATTTCCAATTGCGCATCATTTGGTGCTTTTCCGTGCCAAGCGTGGGTATGCATCATAAAGTCAACGCCATTTCCCATTACGGTATGCAATAAAATACACACTGGTTTTCCTTTTCCAGTTAAAGATTTTGCTTCTGTCAAACCATTTCTAATGCTTTCAATATCATTTCCCTTTTCAACGTCTATAACAGTCCAGCCAAAAGCTTCAAACTTGGCTCTTAAACTTCCCAAAGGCATCACATCATCAGTTGCACCGTCAATTTGCTGACCGTTATAATCTATCGTTGCAATATAATTGTCTATTTTTTTACCGGCGGCATACATCGCTGCTTCCCAAATTTGACCTTCTTGCATTTCGCCGTCTCCGTGCATTGAATAAATCAATTTTAAATCGCCATTCAATTTTTTTGCTTCTGCAGCACCAATCGCAACACTCATTCCCTGACCTAATGAACCCGATGAAATACGAATTCCCGGCAATCCGTCGTGGGTTGTTGGATGTCCTTGTAAACGAGAATTTAATTTTCTGAAAGTTGCCAATTCACTTACTGGGAAAAATCCGCTTCGGGCTAAAACACTGTAAAAAAGTGGTGAAATGTGTCCGTTCGATAAAAAGAATAAATCTTCATCTTTTCCATCCATAGTAAAATTGGTGGAATAATCCATAACATCTTGGTACAAAACCGTTAAAAACTCGTTACAGCCCAATGAACCGCCTGGATGTCCAGAATTCACGGCATGAACCATTCTAACAATATCTCTTCTTACTTGTTGAGCGAAATCCTGTAATTGTTGTGTTGTTGGCATTTATTGAAATTTAATTATAAGGGAACAAAAATACTGTTTTTGAATTTTGAATCACTGAAATAATAAAAAAATTATTGTGCTGTTATCAACATCACGTTTTTTGATTTTTCTTTTTGGCTGCAGGAAATAACACATTGTTTAAAATCAATCTATATCCTGGTGAATTTGGATACAAGGAAAGTTCGGTTTTTGGGTCTCCTACTTTATGTTGATAATCCTCCGGGTCGTGTCCGCCGTAAAAAGTAAACATTCCTTTTCCTTTTACGCCGTGAATATAACGGGCTTCACGATTCGATTTATTTTCTCCCATAACCAACACGTTCGATTTAACAGTTTCCCTGTCAAATGAAGTTGTTTGCCCCATAAAACCTTTAATTAATTGGGTATGATTTTGGCACAACATAGTAGGGATAGGATCCCATTTTGCTGAATATTCCTGCAATGAAAAATAATCGGATGTTCGTGTTATTTTTCGTTTTTGGGTCATATCGATGGAAGAAAATTCATATTCAACAGGATTTCTAACTAAGGTAAAATCTTTAAATGCAAAGGTTTTTTTGAAATCTATTTTTTGCTGATAATCTATTTCCGCCGGATCTCCATCAAACATGGTTTCACAAATATCCACACCTTCCGCGGAGAGCGCAATATCAAAACTATCGGTGGCCGAACACATGGCAAACATAAATCCGCCGCCCACAACGAAATCTCTAATTTTCAAGGAAACTGCCAGTTTTTGTTCGGAAACTTTATTATATCCAAGCTTTTTTGCCAATTCTTCGGCTTCTCTTTTTTGTTCAATGTACCAAGGCGCAGTTCGGTAAGTGCCGTAAAATTTGCCATATTGACCTGTAAAATCTTCATGATGCAAGTGCAACCATTCATACAAAACCAATTTTTCTTCTAAAACTTCTTCATCATAAATTACATCAAAAGGAATTTCGGCATAAGATAAAACCAATGTTACGGCATCATCCCAAGGCAAACTTGATTTTGGAGAATAAACTGCTATTTTTGGTGCTTTTTCTAACGTAACAGCTTCCATGTTTTGAGATGGACTGCTTATTTCTTCCAAAATTTTAGCGGCTTCCGTATCAGAAATTATATGAAAAGTAACGCCTCTAATTTTACATTCGTTTCTTGTGGCTTCATTATCTTCCAACAAAAAAGAGCCTCCTTGGTAATTAAGCAACCATTTAGCCGTGTTTCCTTTTTGAAGCGACCAATAGGTAATTCCGTAGGCTTTTAAATGATTTGTTTGTGAAACATCATCCATGGGAATTAATATGAATGATGAAAATACTGAATGAGAAAAAAGCAAAAATATTGCTATCAATACTTTTTTTATGATTGAAAATCGATAAATACTTAATTTAATACGCACATATTTAGAATGGAACATCATCTTCGTCATAATTACCGGGTGCATCAAAAGCATCTTCAGCACTCGCAAAATTTCGTTGCGGAATGGCGTTGTTCATTTTGGAATGAAATTCACTTGCATTACCATCATCTAAATTGCTGAATTGAGCCAAATGAGCCGTAAATTTCAGCCTTATATTTTCCAAACCACCATTCCTGTGTTTGGCTATAATAAATTCTGCCTGACCTTCGCAAGGCGTTCTTTCTTCATCATCCCACTCTGTAAGTCCGTAATATTCAGGTCTATAAATAAATGTCACAATATCTGCATCTTGCTCAATAGCACCAGATTCACGTAAATCTGACAATAAAGGGCGTTTGCTTCCTCCACGAGTTTCAACTGCTCGTGATAGTTGAGAAAGTGCAATTACCGGAATATTCAATTCTTTGGCCAATGCTTTTAAATTTCGTGAAATGGTTGAAATTTCCTGTTCTCGATTTCCACCGCCTTTTTGCGCTGTTCCTGCAGTCATTAACTGTAAATAGTCAATAATAATAATTTTTATACCGTGTTGTGATGCCAAACGACGCGCTTTTGCACGCAAATCGAAAATGGACAATGATGGAGAATCATCAATAAAAATGGGAGCTTTTGATAAGTTTTTAACTTTTACGTTTAGTTGTTCCCATTCGTGAGGTTCCAAATTTCCTTTTCTTAATTTTCCTGAAGAAATTCCTGTTTCACTTGAAATCATACGCGTGATTAATTGCACTGATGACATTTCCAATGAAAATATGGCAACTGGCTGATCAAAATCTATGGCCATATTTTTTGCCATCGACATTACAAAAGCCGTTTTTCCCATACCTGGACGTGCGGCCAAAATCACCAAATCTTGAGGTTGCCATCCAGAAGTAATCTCATCCAAACGGGTAAAACCGGTTGCTGCACCGCTCATTCCCTGTTTGTTTCCAATTTCTTGGATCTTTTTTATTGCTTGTGCTACAAGTCCTTCAGAAGTTTCTGATCCCTTTTTTAAATTTCCCTGAGTAACTTCAAACAATTTCGTTTCAGCATCATCCAATAAATCAAAAACATCAATGGTTTCATCATATGCTTCTTCTATTATTTCAGATGAAATAGTGATTAATTTTCGCTGAATAAATTTTTGAAGAATGATACGTGCGTGAAATTC
>JAWOHJ010000179.1:0-4644 GCA_046485225.1 Lutibacter sp.
TTATGACGATGATAAACTGTTTGAATTCTTAATTTTGGAAACTTTTCAGGCAGGATTAAGCTGGATTACCATTCTTCGGAAAAGGGAAAATTTCAGAAATGCTTTTGATCATTTTGATTATAAAAAAATCTCCAATTATTCCGAAGCCAAATACGAAGAATTGTTGCTTGATGCAGGAATCATAAGAAACAAATTGAAAATAAAAGCCACCATTTCCAATGCCGTTGCTTTTATGGAAGTTCAGAAAGAATTTGGTTCGTTTTCAAACTATATTTGGCGCTTTACCGATGGAAAACCCATCAAAAATAAGTGGAAATCATTGCACGAACTTCCTGCAACTACTGAATTGTCGGATATTGTTTCAAAAGATTTAAAAAAACGCGGATTTAAATTTGTTGGTTCAACCGTAATTTATGCGCATATGCAAGCCACCGGAATGATTAATGACCACGTTACCGAATGTTTTAGATATCAAGAAGTGTAGAAAGGATTTTAGATTTTAGATTTACGAATTACGATTTTTTTAATCTAAACTTTCACCTTTGAGCTTTCAGCATTATTTTATCGGTATATAAATTTCCGTAATCCACTTAGCTGGATTTCTGGTATCATTTGGACCAACTACATAAAATTCAAAAGGTTCTGCACCTGGAATTTCAGTGAAACCTTGGGCTACCAATCCGTTATATGCGGCTTCCCACGCTTCATTGGCGAATTTGTAATCGCCTTTAAAAATAGTTTTAAAAGTTTTTTGCGGTTTTAAATACCCTGTTAAAACGTCACCGGTCGTAATTACCCTGTCTTTTACGGGAATACAGGCAGAAAACATAGCCGTATTATTTTGTTCGTCCCATTTGTGGTTTAGTGTAAATGGTTTTCCTGAGGATTCAATATTATTTTCCACCATAAAGGCAACAATAATGGGAAACATTTCATTCATTTTTTGCTCAATTTCCTGAATTTGGCACGAAATCGTTTGGTACAAATAAAATCCGCCTCCATAATCAACCGCGCCTAACGCTTCAAAAGAGTATTTTTCCAATTCAGTTAAGATATGTTTTTCCAATAATTCCAAACCTCTGTCGTAAATGGGAATTGTATTTTTTTCGATGCCTCCCTTAAACAACCAATAAAATTTTTCAGTAAAAGAGTTTTCGCCTCGCATTCCCCAAATAACTTCGGTGCCTTCATCAACTTCATTAAAATTCCAGTAAACCTCAGGAGTGCTGCTTTTTCCAAAATTAATTTGATGAACTATTTCTTTGTTTGGAATCAATGAGGTGGTTTTCATAAATCCGCTGCCACTTTTTCCTTTCCAAGTGTATGATGCGCCAATGCCCGATGTGGTATCAGGATAGGAGGTTACCATAGTCGGATCGGTTTCAAACCAAGGACTCCAATTTTCCCAATTTTTAAACTCATTTACGCTCTCAAAAACAACTTCAGCAGGTGCTTTTATGATTCGGGAACGTTTTATATCGTACTTACTTTCAAGGATAGCACCATAAATGGCTAGCACAATAACTGCCGCAAGAATAAAGAAGACTAAGTATTTTAGATATTTCAAAAGAGGTAATTTAGAATTACTAATCTCTAATTTAGGGAATTATTCTTTTATATTACAGTAAATTTGTAGATAAATTTTAAATTATCCTTCAAATGAACATTAAATATTTATTACCGATGCTGTTAACGGCAGCGCTTTTCTTTTCTTGTGCCGATCAAAAAAAGGAAGAAAATCCTACAACAGCAGTTTCAACCGAATTTAATTATGAAGTGGAACAATTTGCAGATGTAAAAATTCTGCGCTATCAAATTCCGGGTTTTGAAAACCTGACTTTAAAACAAAAAAAGTTGGTGTATTATTTATCCCAAGCGGGTATGGAAGGACGGGAGATTATTTACGACCAAAATTATCGCCATAATTTAACCATAAAGCGTGCTTTAGAAAATATTTATCAAAATTATGCCGGCGATAAAACAACGGCTGATTGGAAAAATTTTGAAACGTATTTAAAAAGAATCTGGTTTTCTAACGGAATCCACCATCATTATTCAAATGATAAATTCAAACCTGAATTTTCAAACGCCTATTTTGACACTTTGTTAAAAGAAACCAACACCACTCTTACTGGTGAAGCTTACGAGGTAATTTTTAACGATAAAGATGCCAAAAAAGTAAATCTTGATGAAACTAAAGGATTGTTGGAAGGTTCTGCCACAAATTTTTATGCGCCAAATGTTACCGCTAAAGATGCAGAAGCATTTTATGCGTTAAAAATTAATAAAAACGATAAAATGCCTGTCGAGTTTGGTTTAAATTCGAAATTGGTTAAAAATGCTGACGGATCTTTGGAAGAAAAAGTTTGGAAAGTTGGCGGTATGTACAGTACATCCATCGAAAAAATGGTAAGCTGGTTAGAAAAAGCGGTGGAAGTTGCTGAAAACGCGAAGCAAGCAGAAGCTTTAAAATTATTGATTGATTATTATAAAACAGGCGATTTAAAAACCTGGGACGCTTATAATGTTGTTTGGGCAACCAGCACCGAAGGCGACATTGATTATATCAACGGATTTGTGGAGGTTTATAACGATCCAATTGCGCACAGAGGTTCTTTTGAGTCAATTGTTCAGATAAAAGATTTTGATATGTCTAAAAAAATGGCTGTTTTGGCTGAAAATGCCCAGTGGTTTGAAGACAATTCAACATTACAGGCTTCCCATAAAAAGAAAAATGTGGTGGGTGTATCATACAAAACGGTAAATGTGGCTTCAGAAGCCGGCGATGCTTCACCTTCAACACCAATTGGTATCAACTTACCAAACAACAACTGGATTCGTGAACAACACGGTTCAAAATCTGTTTCCCTTGGAAATATTATTGAAGCCTACAATATGGCCGGCGGAACCGACAGATTGAAAGAATTTGCGTTTGATGAAGCCGAAGTTGAAACGGAAATTAAATATGGCCAGGAAGCCGACAAATTGCACACCGCTTTGCACGAAGTTATTGGACACGCAAGCGGACAAATAAATGACGGCATTGGGCAACCAAAGGAAACCTTAAAAAATTATGCTTCAACCTTGGAAGAAGCACGGGCAGATTTGGTTGGATTGTATTATTTACCTGATGCAAAATTGGTTGAAATGAAAATTTCTCCAGATGCGCAAGGAATTGGAAAAGCCGCTTTTGACAATTACATCAGAAATGGTTTAATGACGCAATTAATTCGTATAAACTTGGGTGATGACATTGAAGAATCGCACATGAGAAACCGACAATTGGTGGCTGCATGGGCTTTTGAAAAAGGCAAAAAAGACAATGTGATTGAAAAAGTGACAAAAGACAATAAAACATATTTTGTTGTTCGTGATTATGCAAAATTAAGAGTGTTGTTCGGTGAATTATTGAGCGAAATACAACGCATCAAATCGGAAGGAGATTTTAAAGCAGGAAAAGCTTTGGTCGACACTTACGGCGTAAAAGTTGACCAGGCCATTCATAAAGAAGTGTTGGATCGTAACAGCAAATTTAAATCGGCGGCATACAGCGGTTTTGTGAATCCGGTGTTGACTGCAGAATTAGATGCTGATGGAAATATTATTGATGTAAAAATAGTGAAACCTACCAGTTTTGCTGAGCAAATGTTGGATTATGCAAAAAGATACACCAATTTGCCGAACGTAAATTAGAAGTCTATATTTATCCAAATTAGGCAGGCTGTCCAAAAGTATTGAAACCGTCATTCTGAAATTGTTTCAGGTTGACGAAAATTTCAATTTTTGGGTAGCCTGTTTTTTTAATGTAAAGAGAAAGTGATTAAAGTAAAAATCATAATGATTAAAATCACCGAAATCAACACAAGAAATGCGTTTTTATAATACTTTTTATGAATTTTAATGTCTTTTTTGTAACTCCAAACCATCGCTATGATAAAAGCGATAACAAAAAATGCCGCAAAAATTAATTGTCCTTTACTAAACATATAAATGTGTATATTGAGCCTCAAAAATACGTAAATTTTTAATATGAAAAGGGCATTAATTATTGGCGCATCATCAGGAATAGGGAAAGAATTGGCAAAATTATTGGCCGAAGACGGCTACAAAGTTGTCATTACAGGCAGAAGAGAAAAATTGCTGGAAGAAATTAAAGCAGGCAATCCCGAAAATTTTGTGGTGAAAGTGAATGATGTAACCGATTTAAATGCTTGCGAAACGCTATTTGCTGATTTAGAAAAAGAATTCAAATCCATCGATTTAGTTGTGTACAGCTCCGGTGTTGGTAATCCAAATTATGAGTTGGCCTGGGAAAAGGAATTGCCAACTTTGCAAACCAATGTTATTTCAGCGGTTAAAATTTACGGACTTGCCTACAATTTATTCAGAAAACAAGGCCACGGCCATTTGGTGGGAATTTCTTCCATCGCTTCTATTCGCGGAAATCGCCACGTGCCGGCATATTTTGCTTCAAAAGCGTTTCAGGCAAATTATCTGGAATCGCTTTGGATGAAAGGAAAAAGGAGCAAAGCCGAAATTTATGTGACCGATATTCAACCGGGATTTGTGGACACTTCATTGGCGTTGGGAACAACTTTTTGTATGCCTTCCGCAGAAAAAGCAGCCAAACAAATATATACAGCA